>NZ_JBBGZG010000005.1:354164-356284 GCF_037479315.1 Comamonas sp. MYb69 | reverse complement strand
GCGGTGGCCGGCCACAGCGATGCCAGCCAACCCGGCGCGGTGGCGGCGCAGGCCGACCCGGCCTGGGGCTTGGCGGCGCGCGGCGCCGCAGTGGAGGCCGGGGCACCGGCCTTTGCCTTTCGCCTGCAGGAGAAGGCCGAGTTCTGGACCGACCAGGCCGGCGACCTGTATGCCCAGGCCGTGGCTGCGCAATGGAATGCCGACACCGACATCGACTGGGCGCAAGCGCCCGAACCACCGGCGGTGATCGAGGACGCCATCGTCCAGGTGATGACCTATATGGTCGAGAACGAAAATGCGGCGCTGATTGTGCCGGCACGGTTCTTGGGCGAGCTGCATCCGCATTACCGCGAGCTGCAGGCGGCGCTGGCGATCCAGGTGGCCGATGAGGCGCGCCATATCGATGTGTTCACCCGCCGCATTCGCCGCCATGGGCGTGAGCCGGCGCTGTCCACCGCTGGCGGCCAGGCCTCGCTGCAGAGCCTGCTGGCGGAAAAGGATTTTTCGGTCGCGGGCTTTTTGCTGTCGGTGCTGGGCGAGGGCAGCTTTGTCAACCTGCTGCAGTTCTTGCAGACCTATGCGCCCGATCCGCTGACGCGCCAGATCTGCCGCCTCGCCGCCCGTGATGAGGCACGCCATGTGGCGCTGGGCATGTCGCACCTGCTGCATCGCTTGAAGCAGGAGCCGGACTTTCGCCACCGGCTGGCCCAGGCGGTGGAAGCGCGCCACGATGCGCTGGCTGGCACATCAGGCCTGAATGAAGAGGTGTTCGATGCGCTCATCTTGGTGGGCGCCGGTGCCTTGTCCGCCGATGCGCTGGCGCTGGGCAGCCAGCGCGTGCAGCAGCTGATGCAGGATATGGCCGATGGCCGCTACACCAAGCTGGTGCGGCTGGGCTTTGAGCGGGGCCATGCGCAGGAGCTGGCCTCCCTGCACACGCGCAATTTCATGTAGTGGCCAGGTGGCGGCGCGCCCATTGCGCCGTCCAATCGGCCAGTGCATCGGGGATGGAGCTGGCCTCGCCCGCGTCCAGCCCCAGGTGCTGGGCAGACTGGCGCAGCACGGTGATGCGCTGCTCGGCGCTATCCACCAGAACCGGCGGCGCGCCGTATTGTTTGGAGAGCTTTTCACCATCGGCCTGCAGCACCAAGGGCGTGTGCATATAGCGCGGCGCCGGCAGGCCCAGCGCGCGCTGCAGCAGCAGCTGGCGCGGGGTGTTGTCGGCCAGGTCAGCGCCACGCACCACATCGCTGATGCCTTGCGCTGCGTCATCGACCACCACGGCCAGCTGGTAGGCCCAGAGGCCATCGGCGCGCTGCACCAGAAAATCGCCCACGCTGGCGGCCACATCCTGCTGCATGGGGCCCAGCCAGCGGTCTTGCCACCGCAGTTGCTGGTCGCTGTGCAGCACTGGGTGGTCGGGCGTCGGCAACAGGTCATCTTGGGCCGCGGCGGCGCTGGCATGCTGCTGGTAGCGCAGGGTATGGAAGCGCCAGCTGCGCCCGGTCCTGCCATGCAGGCCATCGCGGCAGGTACCCGGGTAGGGGCGCTCGCCATGGCGCTCATGCACATGGCCCTGGGCGGCGAGCGCGGCATCCATATCGCGGCGCGTGCAGGCGCAGGGGTAGGCCCAGCCAGCTGCCTGCAGCTGCGCCAGAGCCTGGGCATAGAGGGCATGGCGGGCCGACTGCCACTGCGGCGGCGCATCGGGGATCAGCTGCAGCGCATGGAGCTGGCGCAGGATTTCCTGGTCCATGCCCGGCGGGCAGCGGGGCGGATCGATGTCTTCGATACGCAGCAACCAGCTGCCGCCATGGGCGCGGGCATCGAGCCAGGACGCCAGGGCCGCCACCAGCGAGCCCGCATGCAGCGGGCCGGTGGGTGAAGGGGCAAAGCGGCCGGTATAAACGCGAGAGCTCATGGGAGAGCAAGTGTAATGCCGCTGACCAGCGCGCAAAGCCGTTGCCCGGTATAGGCAACGGCTGAGGATGGAGAGCGCGGAAAAGCGGCCCCCCCGCGGGCCGGGGCCCGGGGGGGGTATTATAACGAAAAAACTACACCAAAAAAAAAAGTTTGGGGTTTTGCGAGTGGGCCGGCGCCGCGCCGGAAAGGAATAAGAA
>NZ_JBBGZG010000005.1:231621-354154 GCF_037479315.1 Comamonas sp. MYb69 | reverse complement strand
TTCTGTTTTGGCTTCTATTTGTTATGGCGCCGCCCCCCGCCTAATTCCGGGGCGCGTTTATTGCCTCGGGTTTTTGGTGGCCCCCCGTAAACCCCCGCCGGGCGGGGGGGGGGCCCCGCGCTGTGCTTAGAGTCGCTAACACGATCCAGCAAACCGAAGGTTTGCGGTTGAGACTAGGCGGCCTGCCGCAGGCAGTACAGTAGTACGACAAGGCAGGGTAACGACGTATCAAGGGTTGTGTTAGCGACTCTTATTCGCCGAGCACGGCCAGCGCGAGTTCCAGGCCGGAAACAAAGGCGTCTTCAACCCGGTAGCCCAGGCACCAGTCGCCGCACAGGCCAATGGCGCTCGTTGCATTCCAGAGGTGGCTGCGGGGCTGGCCCTTGGCATCCTTGGGCAGCGGGTTGATGGTCTTGGCATATCCCCACTGCACCACGCGGATGTCGCTGGGGGTGGCGCGGATGCGGGTGAGCTCGGAGAAGGCCTGCAGCATCTTGGCAGCGACGCGCTGGGGCTCGTCGTTCTCATGCTTGCGCGCCCAGTCGGGGCTGGCCTGCACGGTCCAGCGCTCGACCTTGCCGCGACCGGGCTTGGACGACTCGCGCGAGAGCCAGGTGATGCGGGGGTGTTCGGTGCGGGCAGCATTCCACTGCGGGCCCATGTTGGTGATGCCGGGGTCCACCGCATGCGCAAAGGTCAGCAGCAAGGTCCAGCTCGGGGCGATATAGACATCGGACAGCTGCCAGTCGTCAGGCACATGGGTTTCGCTGTCGGCCAGCAGCTCCTGCGCTTCGGGCGAGGGGATGGCCAGCACGACGCCATCGAGGCCCGCATAGACATGCACGCCGCCATCGATATCTTCGGTACGCAGCTGCCACTGGCTGGGGTTGAGGGCATCGCGCTCAAAGGCCAGCGCGTATTCGTTGAGGCGCACATCGAGCGGCGCGGCCCAGGAGGCGAGCAGGCTGTCCATCGTGGGCACGCCAATCAGGTGGGCTTCCATGCCGCGCTGGGTGGTGACAGCGACCTTGCCGGTGGCATCCAAAGTGCGGATGGCGTTGACGCTCCACTGGCGGGTGACATTGGGCGTGCTGTCCAGCGCCAACTGAAAGCGCGGGTCGCGGACCGTGAAGAACTGGGCGCCCACATCAAAGCTGCCATGCGCGCTATGGCGGCTGGCCATGCGGCCGCCCACCTGGGGTTGGGCTTCGATCACGGTGACCTGGTGGCCCGCCTGCTGCAA
The DNA here is from genome assembly GCF_037479315.1 of Comamonas sp. MYb69. Taxonomy (NCBI): domain Bacteria; kingdom Pseudomonadati; phylum Pseudomonadota; class Betaproteobacteria; order Burkholderiales; family Comamonadaceae; genus Comamonas; species Comamonas sp. MYb69. The sequence goes on along the minus strand of NZ_JBBGZG010000005.1, from coordinate 352,911 downwards.
GGTGCGTGCGCAGACCACGCCGGCCATGCCGGCGCCAATCACCGCATAGTGCTTGCGGCTGGCCAGGACAATGTGGGAAGAGGAGGCTGATCGTTTGGGTTTGAGGGGAATGCGAGAAGACATGAAAGACTTTCTGTACTGTTTCGGCAAACGATAAGGCGTCATAGATGGCTGCGGGTGCAGCGCCATCTGGAGAACCACTCTACACGGTGTGCAGGCCCATTTTGCTCAGGATTTATCCCACATAGTGATTGCTCAGTAAAGAAGTGCGTGTGGCCTCGGACTGCAGCTGGTCCAGCCACCACTGCAAGGCCTTGCCCGGGTTGGTGCCGCGCCAGGCGTAGCGCAGCTTGATCTTGCGGGGCGGGCGCATCAATTCGCGCTCGACCAGCTGGCCGCTGCGCAGATAGGGCAGGGTCATGTTGTCGGGCAAAAAGCCGCCACCAATCCCGCGCAACTGCGCCTGGAGCTTGGCCTGCATGGTGTCCACCGTGAGCACATCCTGGCCGTTGATCACGCCAATGGTCTGGCCCTGGCCGCTGCGCGAGGAATCGGCCACGGCAATGATGCGGTGCTGGCGCAGCACCTCGTCGCTGATCGGTTGCATCTCGTCGGCCAGGCGGTGGTGGGGAGCTACGACATAGCGGAAGGTGATCTCACCCAGGTCCAGCTGCTGCAGGCCTGCGACGTGGGAGGCATCGACGGCAATGCCGATGGCCAGGTCGGCGCGGCCCGAGCTGAGCGCTTCCAGGGTGCCCGCCAGGATGGAGTCGCTGATCTTGAGCCGCGTGGGCGGCGCAATCGTGTAGAAGGCCTCGACCAGTTCCAGCAATGTGGTGCGCGAGACCACGCCATCGACGGCGATGCGCAGCTCGGGCTCCCAGCCAGTGGCCACGCGGCGCACCCGGTTGGCCACCGCATCGACTTCGGCCAGCAGCCTTGCGCCTTCGCGCAGCAGCTCCTGGCCCGCTTCGGTGGGCCTGGCCTGGCGCGCGCTGCGGTCAAACAGCAGCACATCCAAGGCATCTTCGACCTGGCGGATGCGGTATGTCAGGGCGCTGGGCACCAGGCCCAGCTGGCGCGCCGCAGCGGCAAAGCTGCCGGTGTCGGCCACCAGCTGCAGCAAGGCCAGGGTATCGGGGGTGAGGACATCGCGATCACGCAACAAGGCCATTTTGACGGTTCTTTCCTACATGCGGCGGTGGGCAGATCGGTAAATCTTCGCTGCTGAGGCCGGCTTGGTTCAACCCGTGGAACGGATCATCAGATTTTTTGAATGATGCCATCAAAACCGCTGCCCCGCAGGCAGAAGCTGCGGTTTTACAGTCATGGACATGGTGATGAACAGCGCAATGTGCGCCGTTTGCCAGACAGGAGATCAAAAATGTTGATGGTTCGTAAATCTGCTGATCGCGGCCATGCCGACCATGGCTGGCTGCGCTCCAACCACAGTTTCTCGTTTGCCGGCTACTACGACCCCCGCTTCATGGGCTGGGGCAATCTGCGTGTGATCAATGAAGACCGGGTGGCCCCGGGCAAGGGCTTTGGCACCCATGGCCACCGCGATATGGAAATCATCAGCTATGTGCTCGAGGGCAACTTGGCGCACAAGGACAGCATGGGCCATATCGAAGGCCTGCCACCGGGCGATGTGCAGCGCATGAGCGCCGGCACCGGCGTGCAGCACAGCGAGTTCAACCATGCCAGCGGCCAGGAAACGCATTTTCTGCAGATCTGGATTGAGCCCGATCGCAAGGGCATTGCGCCCAGCTATGCGCAAAAGACGTTTTCGGATGCGGACAAGCGCGGCCAGCTGCGCCTGGTGGTGTCGCCCGATGGCGCAGAGGGGTCGCTGACGATGAATGCCGATGCGCGCATGTATGCCGGTTTGCTCGATGGCGATGAGGAGGCCAGCCTGCGCCTGTCGCCCGGACGCAAGTCCTATGTCTATGTGGTGCGGGGCGATGTGTCGGTCAACGACCAGGCGCTGCACACCGGGGATGCGGCCTATCTGGACCAGGAGACCTCGCTGCGCCTGGCGCAGGCACGCGATGCCGAAGTGCTGGTGTTTGACCTGGCGGCTTGATGTTCGCGGGGCGCTGCCATTGCGGACAGCGCTCCGTGTGGGGTAGGTGTGAGTGGTGGTGTTATTTCAAGGAGAAAAAATGAACGCATTGCAAAATCCTTTGGCTCTGTTGGGCCGCATTCTGATTGCCTGGTTCTTTGTCATTCCGGGCTGGGGCAAGCTGACCGGCTTTGCCGGGGCCGTGGGTTACGCCCAGTCCGCTGGCATGCCGATGCCTGAGGTGGGCGTGGCCGTGGGCCTGGCCATTGAGATTCTGGGCGGCCTGGCGCTGCTGCTGGGCCTGGGCACGCGCTATGCCGCCGCTATTTTGGCCATCTTCACGCTGGCCGCCACGGTGATTTTCCATGCCTACTGGGCGGTGCCCAAGGAGGCCATGATGGTCACGCAGTTGCTGTTCAACAAGAACATCGCCATCGTGGGCGGTCTGCTCGCCTTTGCCGCCTTTGGGGCCGGTGCCTGGAGCCTGGACGCCAAGCGCCACGCTGCTTGATCGTGCACCGCATGCCGAGCCGGACAGCCTGGCTGTCAGGGCTCGGTCTTGAGCGCCGTCTTGCGCAGACCGTCGTCAACGGCGCGGCGCTCATCAAACACAAAGCAGCTGCCCTGGTAGCCGCTGCCATCGGTTTCTTCAAAGTACTTGAGGATGCCGCCTTCGAGCTGGTAGACATGGGCGAGGCCTTCTTCCTGCATCAGGATGGCGGCCTTTTCGCAGCGGATGCCACCGGTGCAGTAGCTCACCACGGTCTTGCCTTGCAAGTCGTCTCGGTGGGCTCGCAGCTGGTCTGGAAACTCTGTGAACTTGCGCAACCGCCAGTCGATCGCGCCGACAAAGGCGCCTTCGTCCACCTCGTAGTCATTGCGGGTGTCCAGGGTCACTACCGGGCGGCCCTGGTCATCATGGCCTTGCTGCAGCCAGCGCTGCAGATCACGGGGGCTGACCGAGGGTGCCCGGCCATTGGCAGGGCGAATCGCCGGGTGGTCCATGCGGATGATCTCGGGCTTGACCTTGACCAGCATCTTGCGAAACGGCACCGTTTGCGACCAGCTCTCCTTGGGCTGCACATCGGCAAAACGCGGGTCCTCGCGCAGCGCATCCACCCAGGCATGCACGGCCTCGGCGGGCCCGGCCAGAAAGAAATTGATGCCTTCCTCGGCCAAGAGCACCGTGCCCTTGAGCGCCAGATCGGCCGCGCGCTGGGCCAGCAGCTCGCGCAGCGCCTCACAGTCAGGCAGGCTGACAAACTTGTAGCAGGAGATATTGAGAATCGAGGGCACGGTGGTTTCTGGCAAAGCTTCGGGGGATGAAATAGCCGCCTGTGCCGGAGCGCATGGCGGGCGGCTATTTTAGCCAGGGAAGCACGCGCCGCCGGTCAGGCCCTTGCGACAGCGCCCGATCGCTAGATCGAATACTCGATGCCGTCATCGCTGTGCGCACGGCTCATCGCCTGCAAAAACTCGGCATCGGTGCGGTACATGCGCAGATGCGGGTTGTCCTGCAAGAGGCCGGCGCGTTTGAGCCGGGCTTCGACGGGCAGCTTCATGCCGACGATATGCAGCATGCCGCCGCGCTTGGCGGCCATGCGCTCGAGCCGCACAAAGGCCTCGACACCGGTGATGTCGATCTGGTTCATCGGCTGGGCCAGCAGGGCGAGCTGCCGGTAGTGCCCATGCTGGGCCCAGACATTGGCGGCGCGCTCTTCCAGCGCAGCAGCCGAGGCAAAGTCGAGCTCCGAGTCCATGCGCAGGGCCAGCAGATCCGGGGCCAAGGGGGGCAACTGCCACAGATGGCGGTCGCGCAGGCTGCCATCGGGGTGCAGGCCAACTTCGACAATGCGGGGATGCAGGCGGTTGTAGAGAAAGTAGCAGGAGCTCAGCAAGATGCCCGAGAGCACGCCCCAGTAGATGCGCGGCGCCGTCAGCAAGGTGATGCCAAAGGTGGCCACCGCAATGCAGCCTTCGATGCGGGAGATCTTGAACAAATAGAGCAGGGCGCGCGGCTTGACGAGGTTGGCCACGGCCGTCATCACAATGGCGGCCAGTGCCGCCTGCGGCACATGGTAGAGCGCAGGGATGAACCACAGCACCACGGCGAGGACCAGCAGGATCGAGAAGATATTGGAGTAACCGGTCTTGGCGCCGGCCAGCAGATTGACGGCCGAGCGCGAGAACGAGGCACTGGTGGCAAAGCTGCCAAACAGGCCGGCGCTCATCTTGGACAGGCCTTGGGCCACCAGCTCCTGGCTGCTGTCCCAGCGCGTGCCTGCCTGTTGGTGTTCCACCTGGGCACTCGAAGCCGTCTCCAGCGCACTGACCAGCGAGATCACCAGCACCGGCATGACGAGCAGGCCAAACTGCGACCAGTCCAGCATGCCCGGCCAGACCAGGTGTGGCAAGCCCGTGGGCAGGTGGCCGACCACGGCGCCGCCCTTGTCGGCAAAATCGGTGGCCCAGCTGATCAGGCCGGTGCAGCCGATGACAAACACCGCGGAGGGAAAGGCGGGACGCCACTTTTTGCCCACGACCAGGATGGCAATGCTCGCCAGCCCCAGCAGGATGGAGCGCCAGTCAAAGAGCCCCAGCGAGGGGTTGTCCCAGACCGTGGCCCAGTCGCTGCGCATGCCCAGCAAACTGGGCAGCTGCGAGGCCAGAATCAGCAGTGCAGCGGCCTGGGTGAAGCCAGCCAGCACCGGGGAGGTCACCAGGTTCAGCAGCCAGCCGGCGCGCACCAGGCCTAGGCTCAGCTGCACCAGGCCCGCCATGATGGCCATCCAGGCGGCCAGAATTACCCACTGGGCCGAGCCGGGCTCGGCCATGCCGGTGAGCGAGGCGCCAATGAGCAAGGCGCTCAGCGCCGTGGGCCCGACGCCCAGCCGTGGCGAGGGGCTAAAGAGAATGGCCACGGCAGCGGGAATGATCGAGGCATAGATGCCGGTGATCAGCGGCATGCCGGCCAGGTGCGCATAGGCCACGCCCTGGGGCACCAGCATCAGCCCCACCGTCATCCCCGCCATGAATTCACCCCGCAAGAGTTCTTTGGTCGGCTTGGGCCAGCGCAGGAAGGGAAAAATTCGGTAAATCAGGGAGGGCTGCATGGCAGCATTGTCGCCGCATCGACGCGCGCTTGCAGCCGGGCGCTTGCGCAAGGGTGACTGCAGCCGCAGCGCCCAGCCCCATCTGTGAAGAATTACCAAGGCCGCGTGTCTTGCCGGTATAGCTTGCTGCCGCTTGTCGCAAAGCCTTGGCACGCGGCCTGGCTGCCGTCACAATGGCTGGCACGGCCAGCGCCATGCTGGCCGGCTCCAGCCCCTTTCCTGTGCCTGCCTTTGTGTCTGCCTTAGCGCCCGCTTCCCATGCACTTGATCCGCCGCTCCTCCACTGCCAAAAAGATTGCTGCCTGGGCCTTGGTGCTCGCGGCTCTGGGCGCCGCCGCCGCCGCGCTTTGGCAAGGCGGGGCCTTGCAGCAGGCCTGGCGCTGGAGCGAAGGGCTGGGGCAGACGCTCGATGCCTCGGGCCAGCGGGCGAGCCAGGCGGTGGAGCGCGCAGCGCAGGCCAACCGCCGGCGCGCCGACGATGATGCGATCACCTCGCAGGTCAGCGATGCGCTGGCCGCCTCGCAAAGCGATGAGCTCGCTGCGCTGCAGGTGGAGACCTCGCACGCGATGGTCACCTTGCGCGGCACGGTATCGTCCAGGCCTTTGCTGGACCGGGCGGTGGCGCTGGCCAACGGTGCCATTGGCGTGCAGGGTGTCTTCAGCCTGATCCAGGTGCGCCCGCAGGCGCTGGGTTGACGGGCGTGGGCAAGGCCCCCCAGCCCCTGCCTGGCCCATGGCCTTAGTCCCCGTGTGGCCTGCAGCTAAGGCGCTTGGCCGCATAATGCCGCCCAACACCGAAGGTGCCGGTTTTGCGCGCAGAACCGGGCACCGCTCTTCTTATCGGGCGGCTTTGTGCCTGCCTTTCTCTACCTCTGTTCGCCGCCATGCACCAGCACGACCACTCCCATGACCACGACCATGGTCACTGCGACCACGCGCACTGCCAGCACCACCATGCCCACGGCCCCAAGCATATTTATGTGTATTCGCCCTCGGGCGCCGTGCGCGATAAAAAGGCGTTCAAACGCGCGGTCAAGCGCCTGGAGGCCATGGGCCACCAGGTCGAGGTGGACCAGGATGCGCTCGCATCCAGCACCCGCTTTGCCGGTGACGACGACACGCGCCTGGCAGCGATCGCCCGCGCCTGCGCCAGTGGTGCGGATGTGGCGATGATCAGCCGGGGCGGCTATGGGCTCTCGCGCCTGTTGCACCGCCTGGACTATGAACAGATCGCCAAGGCCGTGGCCTCGGGCACACGCTTTGTCGGCCTGAGCGATTTCACCGCCCTCCAGCTGGCGCTGTATGCCAAGACCCGTGCCATGACCTGGGCCGGCCCGGCCCTGGTGGGCGATTTTGGCGCCGAAGACGGCGTGGACGACATCATGCAGGACTGCTTTGAAGACCTGCTGAGCGGCGCGGGCGAAGGCGCGGGCTGGCGCCTGGCGCCAGAAAAGGCCGGTACGGTGACGGGTGCTTCGGCCTCGGACGATGTCTATATCCCCAAGGCCACGCTCTGGGGCGGCAACCTGGCGATGGTTGCCTCACTGGTGGGCACGCCTTACCTGCCCAAGGTCAAGGGCGGCGTGCTGTTCATCGAGGATGTGGGCGAGACGCCCTACAAGATCGAGCGCATGCTGACCAGCTTGCTGCACGCGGGCGTGCTGGCCCAGCAAAAGGCCGTGGTGTTTGGCCAGTTCAGCGACTACCAGCTGAACGCGCATGACAAGGGCTTCAAGCTGGCCAGTGTGGTGCAGTGGCTGCGCACGCAGATCGAGGCCCCTGTCTTTACCAACCTGCCTTTTGGCCATGTGCCCACCAAGGTGCTGCTGCCGGTAGGCGCCCAGGTATCGCTGAGTGTCGAAGGCCGGGATGCACTGATTTATTGGGGCCATCAATAACGCAAAGCGCGGGCTGCGCCTGGGTGCCAGGCCCGCCCAGCCATATACCATGCGCCCTGGGCGCGGGCTTGTGAAAAGCCAGGGGTTTGCGCCTGTCTGTTGGAATCTAAACAATTCGTAAGTTCGACGACGGCGTCAGGACTGGTCGCAGGCCCTGGTTTGCAGTGTAATATGCATGGTCGCTATTGATGCATAGGCTGGCGTTGCTCCTGGGGAGGAGGCGACCCCAGCCGTAACAAGAAAATCCATGACAACTGTCGCCACCGTGGTATTCATCGATATCTCGGGCAGTACCGCATTGTTCGAAACCTTGGGCAATGAGCGTGCTGCGCGAGCAGTCGCGGGCATGACGGATGCTTTCAAGCAAGTCGTCGTGCAGGCGGGGGGGCGGGTGATCAAGACCCTGGGCGATGGTGTGCTGGCCATCTTCAACAGCAGCGCCCTGGCCGTGAGCGCCATGACCATGCTGATGCGCCGCCATTACGGGCAGTGGGACTCCCTGCCTGCCTCGCAAAAATTCCATGTACGTGTGGGCATGAGCACCGGTGAAGTCGTGCTGATGGAGGGCGACTGCTATGGCGACTCGGTCAACATGGCCGCGCGCCTGTGCGAAAAGGCCGGTCACCGCGAGGTCTGGGCCGCCGCCTCGACGATGGAGTCCGGCGCCCGCGCCGATACCGTGTTTGTGCCCATGGGCTGGATGGATGTGCGCGGCAAAGCCGAGCAGCAAATGCTCTACCAGGTGCAGTGGATCGAGCCCGAAGCCCAGGAAGTGGTGACCGCGTACGACTCCGTTTTGCCGATGAAGCCCGAGGCCGTGGTGCAGATGCGGCTGCGGCTGGCATCGGGCGGGGTGGAGCGCTTTTTCAGCACCCAGGAGATGCCGATTTTTGTCGGCCGCTCATCGGACTCGGAATGGGTGGTGCTGGACCGGCGCGTCTCCCGCCAGCATGGCCGTATCGACTGGCGCAGCGGCAATGTGATCTACACCGATCTGAGCCGCTATGGCACCTGGGTGAGCTTTGGTGCCAACCCCGCCACTGCCGTGCGACGCGAGTCGGTGCAATTGCATGGCGTGGGTGTGATGTACTTTGGCGTATCGCCCGAAGACCCCACGGCGCCCAGCACGGCGTTTTCGGTCACGCCGGTCTAGGCAGGCATGGCAGGCTCGGCATGCATGCGCCGAGCACCTCCAATTTATGGCGTTTGCAGCGCTGCCAGCGCCGTGTTGATGCTGGCCGCATCGGTCGGGCGCACCACGCGGGCCACTTCCCGGCCATCGCGCAGCACCACCAAGGTGGGCCAGAGCTTGATGCGGTAGCTGCGGCCCAAGGGGCGGCCGGGGCCATCTTCCACTTTCAGATGCGCGATATCGGTGCGTGGGCCCAGCGCCTGCTCGATCAGGCCTTGCGCGCCCAGGCAATGCGGGCACCAGGGCGTGCCAAATTCCAGCACGGTCAAGCCGGGCCGGGTGTCGATGTCGGAGCGTGGGGGCTCCTGGCTGAGGTGCTGTGCCGAGTAGGTCAAAAGGCGGCTCCAAATGTGCAGTGGTCGTGTGAACCGTTATAGCACCGGCCCAGCTTGCCTGCGTCAGCGCCAGTCACTTGTGCGGCGCTGGCATGTCCTGCAGCCAGGCCAGCTCCTCAGGGGTGTTGGCGTTGTAGAACGCCTGGCCATCGTCAAACAACACCAGGCAGTGGCCGTGTTGCGCCGCCCACTGCCGCAGCTTGCGCCCGCCGCCGGCGACAAATTGCCGAACACTGTCTGCCAGGCTGGCATGGATCAGGCAGAACGTGGGCTGCAGTACCGGGTGGTCGCTGCCCGCCCCCTCTGGCGGAGTGCAGGCCATCGCGACGGGGCAGCCCTGGGTGGCCGCAGCTTGCGCCAAGCGCTGGGCCAGGTCTTGCGGGAAGTGCGGCGTGTCGCAGGCCACCGTCAAGAGCCAGGGCGTCTGGCAGGCCGCCAGACCGGCGGCAAAACCTGCCAATGGGCCCGGGAAGGCTTCGGTCTCTGGCAGGCGGAGGTCTGGCACCACTGGATAGCCCAGCGCGCGGTAGGCCTCGAGGTGCCGGTTGGCATTGATCAGCAGCGGCCCCACCTGGGGCTGCAGCCGCTGGGCGCAATGCCATGCCAGTGCCTGGCCGCCCAGCAACTGCAAGCCTTTGTCAGCACCGCCCATGCGCGTGCCCTGGCCACCGGCCAGCACCAGGCCGGTGATATGTTCAAGGGGAATGGCGGATGGGAAAGAGGGCATGGTCGGCAAAGGCAGCAGGGTTTCAGACCCTCTGATTGTGGCAGCCATCAGAAGCGGGCAAGCCGCTATCAGCCGCCGATATAGCTCATCTCGACCCGCTGGCGCTGCAGCGCGATCTCCGGGTGCTGGCTGCGCTGCTCGCTGTAGTTGTCGCTGCGCTGGCCCCAGACCTGGGCGATGGCCTCGCGCAAATCGCTGTCGCTGGCGCCATTGCGCAGCATCGCCCGCAGATCCCAGCCTTCGCTGGCAAACAGGCACAGGAACAGCTTGCCCTCGGTCGAGAGCCGCGCGCGGTTGCAGTCCTGGCAAAAGGCGTGGGTGACACTGCTGATCAGGCCGATCTCGCCGAGGCTTGGGTCATGCTGGCCGTTGGCGCCGACATAGCCCCAGCGCACGGCAGTCTCCCCAGGCGCAGTCGCTGACAGCGGGGTGAGTGCAAAGGCGGACTGCAGGCGCTCCAGTACGGCGTCCGAGGGCAGCACCTCTTCGAGCCGCCAGCCGTTGGTGGCGCCCACATCCATGAATTCGATAAAGCGCAAGGTCACGCCGCTGCCGCGAAAGTGCCGGGCCATCGCGACGACCTCATGGTCATTGACGCCGCGCTTGACGACCATGTTCACCTTGATATTGGCAAAGCCCACGGCCTGCGCAGTCTCAATGCCTTCCAGCACGGTGGCGACCGGGAAATCCATGTCGTTCATCTGGCGGAACAGCGGGTCGCTCAGGCTGTCGAGACTGACCGTCAGGCGCTTGAGCCCGGCGTCTTTGAGGGCGCGTGCCTTGCGTGCCAGAATGGAGCCATTGGTCGTCAAGGTCAGGTCCATCGGCGTACCGTTGAGCGTCTCGAGCTCAGCCAGCTGGGCGATCAGCGCCTCCAGGTTCTTGCGCAGCAGCGGCTCGCCACCGGTGATGCGCAGCTTGCCAACGCCCAGCTGGGCAAACAGGCGCGCGGTGCGGGTGATTTCCTCAAAGCTGAGCAAATCGCGGTGCGGCAGGTACTGGTGGTCCTTGTCAAACACATCCTTGGGCATGCAGTAGCTGCAGCGGAAGTTGCAGCGGTCCGTCACGCTGATGCGCAGATCCCGCAGCGGCCGTTGGCGCTGGTCACGCACCGCACCGCCGTGCGACAACGTGGCACCGGCGGGCGTGGGCATGGCCAGACTGGCGTCATAGCGACGCAGGTCAACCAGGGAAATGACGGGACGATCCATAGCGGAATGGTACTAGAGGCCGCCTTCCGATGTGCTGTTGCGGGTATGCGCTGCATCAGCAGTTGGCGAAAAGTAGCCATCCTTGTCTGCCAGGGGCCGGACTTGGTGTATGGTTCGCCCCCTTGTTCTCTTTTGCTTTGTTTTTGCCATGACCTTGCCCAGCCACTCCTCTTCTTCGCCAGCCACCGTGGATGTCGCAGTCATTGGCGGCGGCCCGGCTGGTCTGATGGCAGCACATCGCCTGGCGCAGGCCGGTTTGCAGGTGACGGTCTATGACGCGATGCCTTCGGTAGGGCGCAAGTTTTTGCTCGCTGGGCGCGGCGGCCTCAACCTGACCCATTCCGAGCCGATGGCGCCGTTTGTCGGGCGCTACGGGCGCCAACAGGCCGTCGTCGCGTCCTGGCTGCAGTATTTTGGCGCGGCGGAGGTGCAGGCCTGGGCCCAGGATCTGGGCGTCGAGACCTTTGTTGGCACCTCGGGCCGGGTGTTTCCCAAGGACATGAAGGCCGCTCCCTTGTTGCGCGCCTGGCTGGTGGCCATGCGGGCCGCTGGCGTGCGTTTTGCCATGCGCCACCGCTGGCTGGGCTGGGACGCGGCCGGCGCACTGCGCTTTGCCGCCCCCGATGGCGAGACCGCCGTGCAAGCGCGTGCCACCGTGTTGGCGCTGGGCGGCGGCAGCTGGGCGCGGCTGGGCTCGGACGGCGCCTGGGTGCCGCTGCTTGCGCAGGTGGGGGTGGATACTGCCCCGCTTGCACCGGCCAACTGCGGCTTTGATGTGCGCATGCTGCCGGCCGCCGATGGCGAGACGGCACCCGGCTGGTCGCCGTTTTTCGCCAGCAAGTTTGCCGGCCAGCCTTTCAAATCCGTGGCCATTCGTTTTGATGACGGCAGCGAGGCGGGCTTTGCACGCCGTGGCGAGTTTGTCGCGACGGACAGCGGCGTCGAAGGCAGCCTGGTCTATGCGGTGTCTGCGCTGCTGCGCGATGCCATCACGGCCCAGGGCAGCGCCACCTTCCTTGTTGATCTGCTGCCTGACCACAGCGCCGAGCGCGTGCTGGCCGAAGTGCGCCACCCGCGCGGCTCGCGCAGCCTGGCCAGCCACCTCAAGAGCCGGCTAAGTCTGGATGGCATCAAGGCTGCGTTGCTGTTTGAAGTGCTGGGCAAGGAGGGCATGCAGAATGCCGAGCTGCTGGCCCGCACCATCAAGGCCGCGCCCATCACCGTGGTCGCGACGCGCCCCATCGATGAGGCCATCAGCACTGCGGGTGGCGTGGCCTTTACCGCGCTGTCGCATGACCTGATGTGCCATGCCCGGCCCGGGCTGTTTTGCGCGGGGGAAATGCTGGACTGGGAAGCGCCGACGGGCGGCTATCTGCTGACGGCGGCCTTGTCGAGCGGCGTGCGGGCAGCACAGGGCGCTGCGCATTTTCTCAAGGGCTGATGACGCTCGGGCAGCCCAGCGTCATCAGGGCTAGGATGCCGCTGCCAGCCCGTTTTTGAAGTGCAGCATGACGCAGGCGCGTGCCGCGCTGCTGTCCTGCGCGGCCAGCGCCCGCACCAGCGCGCGGTGCTCCTGCAGCGATTCCTCGATGCGGCCGGATTTGAACAGGGAGTTGTGGCGGTTGAGCTTCATCACCTTGCGCAGGTCGGCCACCATCTGGCTGAGCCATTTGTTGTCCAGCATCTCCAGCACGCGCATATGAAAGCGCTCATTGGCAATAAAAAAGGCATCGCGCTCATCGACAGCGGCTTCCAGCGCGTCATGCAGGCCTTGTAGCTCGGCAATCTGTTCGGCGCTGGCTTTGCTGGCCAGCTCGGCGGAGGCATCGCTCTCGAGCAAGGCCAGCAGGTGGTAGACCTGGAGCAGGTCTTTTTGCGACACCTCAGTCACATAGGCGCCACGGCGCAGCTTCATCGTGACCAGGCCCTCGGTGGCCAGCACCTTCAAGGCCTCGCGCAAAGGCGTGCGGCTGATGCCTATTTCTTCGGCAATCTTCAACTCATCGATCCAGCTGCCAGGGGGCAGTTGGTGCGCAAAAATACGTTGCCGCAGTAGCTCGGCAACGTCCTGGTACAGCGCACGCGGCGCAAAAGTGGGAAGGCTCATCGGTGGCGCCATTGTACAGAAGGCGACTGAAATTCAAAATTCTGCATTCATAATTATGAATAATGTACACTTGCCTGGCGGCCGTGGGTAGGCCAATATGCACTGTCTATAACGTATCCCGAGCTTGAGACATGACTGATTCCGCGAAGCACAACACTGCATCCGAGTTTCCCAAGGCCGACCGCGCCGCCTGGGACAAGGCCGCCAGCAAATCCGCCCCCGGTGGCGATGTCGGCAGCCTCGATTGGCTGACGCCCGATGGAATCACGGTCAAGCCGCTCTATACCGCCGCCGATACCGCTGACCTGCCGTTTGCCGATACCTTGCCGGGTTTTGCACCGTACCTGCGCGGCCCGCAGGCCACGATGTACGCGGTGCGGCCCTGGACCATTCGCCAGTACGCCGGTTTTTCGACCGCCGAAGAATCCAATGCCTTCTACCGCAAGGCGCTGGCCGCTGGCGGCCAAGGCGTGTCGGTCGCGTTTGACCTGGCCACGCACCGGGGCTATGACAGCGACCACCCGCGCGTGACCGGTGACGTCGGCAAGGCAGGGGTGGCGATCGACTCGGTCGAAGACATGAAGATCCTCTTCAACAGCATTCCGCTGGACAAGGTTTCCGTGTCGATGACGATGAATGGCGCGGTGCTGCCGGTGCTGGCCGGCTATGTGGTGGCCGCTGAAGAGCAGGGCGTGGCGCAGGACCAGCTCTCGGGCACGATCCAGAACGACATTCTCAAAGAGTTCATGGTGCGCAACACCTATATCTACCCGCCCAAGCCGAGCATGCGCATCATCGGCGACATCATCGAGTACACGAGCCAGAACATGCCCAAGTTCAACTCGATCTCGATCAGCGGCTACCACATGCAGGAAGCCGGTGCCAACCAGGCGCTGGAGCTGGCCTTCACCCTGGCCGACGGCAAGGAATATGTGAAAACCGCCATCGCCAAGGGCATGGATGTGGACGCCTTTGCCGGGCGCCTGTCGTTCTTCTGGGCGGTGGGCATGAACTTCTACCTGGAAATCGCCAAGATGCGTGCCGCCCGCCTGCTGTGGTGCCGCATCATGACCGGCTTTGAGGCCAAGAACCCCAAGAGCCTGATGCTGCGCACCCACAGCCAGACCAGTGGATGGAGCCTGACCGAGCAGGACCCCTACAACAATGTGGTGCGCACCACCATCGAGGCCATGGCCGCCGTGTTTGGTGGCACGCAATCGCTGCACACCAATGCACTGGACGAAGCGATTGCGCTGCCCACCGAGTTCAGTGCCCGCATTGCGCGCAACACCCAGCTCATCATCCAGGAAGAGACCCATATCACTAATGTGATCGACCCCTGGGCCGGCAGCTACATGATGGAAAAGCTGACCCAGGACATGGCCGATGCCGCCTGGAAGATCATCGAAGAGGTCGACGCGATGGGCGGCATGACCCAGGCCGTGGACAGCGGCTGGGCCAAGCTCAAGATCGAGGCGGCTGCGGCGGAGAAGCAGGCGCGCATTGACTCGGGCAAGGAAGTGATTGTCGGCGTCAACAAGTACAAGCTGGCCAAGGAAGACCCGGTCGACATCCTCGAAGTGGACAATGTCAAGGTGCGCGACAGCCAGATTGAGCGCCTGAACCAGATCAAGGCCACGCGCGATGCCGCTGCCGTGGGCAAGGCCCTGCAGGTGCTCAGCGCCGCTGCCGAGTCCGGCGAGGGCAACCTGCTGGACCTGGCCATCCAGGCGGTGCGGCTGCGTGCCACCGTCGGTGAAGTCTCTGATGCGCTGGAGAAATCCTTTGGCCGCCACCGCGCCGATACGCAAAAGGTGACCGGTGTTTACGCGGCCGCCTATGACTCGGCCGAAGGCTGGGACAAGCTCAAGGACGAGATCGCAGCCTTTGCCGAAGCCCAAGGCCGGCGCCCGCGCGTGATGATTGCCAAACTGGGCCAGGACGGCCATGACCGGGGCGCCAAGGTGGTGGCGACCGCCTTTGCCGACCTGGGCTATGACGTGGACATGGGACCGCTCTTTCAGACCCCCGAGGAATGCGCGCGCCAAGCCATCGAGAACGATGTGCATGCCGTCGGTGTCTCCACCCTGGCCGCCGGCCACAAGACCCTCGTGCCCGCGATCATCGAAGAGCTCAAGAAGCAGGGTGCAGACGACATCATCGTCTTTGTCGGCGGCGTGATCCCGGCGCAGGATTACGACTATCTCTACAGCGCAGGCGTCAAAGGCGTCTATGGCCCGGGCACCCCGATCCCGGCCAGCGCCAAGGATGTGCTCGAGCAGATCAAGAAAGCGGTTGCTGTCTAACCAGGGCCGCAGACGCCATGCATCTCTCTTTCGCCCCGGTTGCCGCCAGTGATTTTGAAGCGCTGTTTGCGCTGCGCGTGGCCGCGATGCGCCCGAGCCTGGAGCGGCTGGGCATCTTCAACCTGGACCATGCCCGCAAGCGTTTTGAACGCCAGTTTGCGCCGCAGTACATGCGGCATATCTGTGTGGACGAAGGCGCAGGCCCGCAGCGCGCCGGGCTGCTGACGGTCGTGCCCTATGAAGATGGCCGGCTCAAGCTCCAGCACCTCTATCTGCTGCCGGCCTGGCATAACCGCCGCATTGGCGACTGGGCCATGCAGCAGGTGCAGAACCAGGCGCGCCGCGAAGGCCGAGCGGTATGGCTGGAGGTGCTGAACCAAAGCGATGCGATCCGGTTTTATGAGCGCCATGGCTTTGTGCAGACGGGCGGTGATCCGATTGACCTGTTGTACCAGTGGACCCCGGCGTAGAGGTAGTGGATATGGAGTTGGCGATACAAATGATGGCGGCAAGCGCCCCTGTGGCAGGGGCGCTGCGGCAGTGTTTTGACAAGGCGGCGGCATGAGTAGCGATGTTGCCGAGCGCGTTGCCGCCATTACGCAAGGGGACAACCCGGCGCTGCAGCGGCGCGCGATGGCCAAGGCCATCACCTTGCTGGAATCGACCCGCGCCGACCACCGTGCGCTGGGTGATGCGCTGCTGACGGCGCTGCTGCCGCATACCGGCAAGTCTTTTCGCCTCGGCATCAGCGGTGTGCCCGGCGTGGGCAAGTCTACCTTTATTGAAACCCTGGGCCTGTATCTGATCGGTAAGGGCTTGCGCGTGGCCGTGCTGGCCATCGACCCGTCGTCCACCGTGTCGGGCGGCTCCATCCTGGGCGACAAGACGCGCATGGAGCAGCTGTCGATGCGCAGCGAAGCCTATATCCGGCCCAGCCCGTCGAGCGGTACCCTGGGCGGTGTGGCAGAGAAGACGCGCGAGGCGGTGCTGGTCTGCGAAGCGGCGGGCTATGACGTGGTGATGGTCGAGACCGTCGGTGTCGGCCAGAGCGAGATAGCGGTGCATGGCATGACCGACATGTTCTGCGTGCTGCAGCTGCCCAATGCCGGCGATGACCTGCAGGCCATCAAAAAAGGCGTGATGGAGCTGGCCGACCTGGTGGTCATCAACAAGGCCGACATCGACCCGAATGCCGCCACCCGTGCGCAGGCGCAGATCACCTCCAGCCTGCGCCTGCTGGGCATGCATGGCAGCCATGACCATGCAGCGCGCGGCGCGCTCTGGCAGCCCCGGGTGATACAGATCAGCGCGCTGCTAGGCGATGGCGTGGAGGCCTTTTGGGACGCGGTCAGCAGCTACCGCCAGATGCAGACCAGCAATGGCTGCCTGGCACAGCGGCGCGAGAAGCAGTCGCTCGCCTGGATGTGGGAGCGCATTGACCATGGGCTCAAGCTGGCGTTTCGCAGCCACCCTGCCGTGCGCGATATGCTGCCTGCTGTGCAGCAGCAAGTCGCTTCGGGCCAGTTGGCGGCATCGACAGCGGCCAGAAACCTGCTGCAGGCGCAAAGCAGTGCGGCGATGATTCACAAAGCGGATTGAGCCGGGCGGCGAGCCCCGATCAAGACAGAGAGACAACCTAGCAAGCTTCAAGGATGGAACATGCAAGATATCTTGGAACAACTGGAGAAAAAGCGTGAACTCGCCCGCCTGGGCGGCGGGCAAAAGCGCATCGATGCGCAGCACAAGAAGGGCAAGCTCACGGCGCGCGAGCGCATCGAGCTGCTGCTCGACGACGGCACCTTTGAAGAGTGGGACATGTTTGTCGAGCACCGCTGCACCGACTTTGGCATGGAAGAGACCAAGATCCCGGGCGACGGTGTGGTTACCGGTTACGGCATGATCAATGGCCGCCTGGTCTTTGTCTTCAGCCAGGATTTCACCGTGTTCGGCGGCGCGCTGTCCGAGACCCATGCCGAGAAGATCTGCAAGGTGATGGACCAGGCGATGAAGGTGGGCGCGCCGGTCATCGGCCTCAACGATTCGGGCGGCGCCCGTATCCAGGAAGGCGTGGCGTCGCTGGGCGGCTACGCCGATGTGTTCCAGAAGAATGTGCTGGCTTCGGGCGTGGTGCCGCAGATCTCGATGATCATGGGCCCTTGCGCCGGTGGCGCGGTCTATTCGCCGGCGATGACCGACTTCATCTTCATGGTCAAGGATTCGAGCTACATGTTCGTCACCGGCCCTGAGGTGGTCAAGACCGTGACCCATGAGCAGGTCACGGCCGAAGAGCTGGGCGGCGCCGTCACCCACACCAGCAAGAGTGGCGTGGCCGACATGGCCTTTGACAACGATGTCGAGGCGCTGATGATGCTGCGCCGCCTCTACAACTACCTGCCGCTCAACAACCGCGAAAAGGCGCCGGTGCGGGCGACGACCGACCCGGTCAGCCGCGCCGACATGTCGCTCGACACCCTGGTGCCCGAGAACCCGAACAAGCCCTACGACATGAAGGAGCTGATCATCAAGACCGTGGATGACGGCGATTTCTTTGAGCTGCAGCCCGAGTATGCGAAGAACATCCTGATCGGCTTTGCGCGCATGGCTGGCCAGACCGTCGGCATTGTGGCCAACCAGCCGCTGGTGCTGGCCGGGTGCCTGGATATCAAGAGCTCCATCAAGGCCGCCCGCTTTGTGCGCTTTTGCGATGCCTTCAACATCCCCGTGGTCACCTTTGTCGATGTGCCCGGCTTTATGCCCGGCACCAGCCAGGAGTACGGCGGCATCATCAAGCACGGCGCCAAGCTGCTCTACGCCTACGCGGAATGCACGGTGCCAAAAATCACCGTCATCACCCGCAAGGCCTATGGCGGTGCCTATGACGTGATGGCTTCCAAGCATCTGCGCGGCGATGTGAACCTGGCTTGGCCGCAGGCAGAAATCGCGGTGATGGGCGCCAAGGGCGCTGTCGAGATCATCTTCCGCGAAGACAAGAACGACCCGGACAAGCTCTCCAAGCGCGAGGCCGAATACAAGACCCGTTTTGCCAACCCCTTTGTTGCTGGCGCGCGGGGCTTTATCGACGATGTGATCCTGCCGCACGAGACGCGCAAGCGCATCTGCCGCAGCCTGGAGATGCTCAAGAACAAGCAGCTTGAGAACCCCTGGCGCAAGCACGGCAATATTCCGCTCTAAACGCTGCAGGCCTGGATGCGCTCCACCTTTGTCCCACTTCGCATGGCCGCAAGACGGCGGGCGCAGCGCTGGCGGGCGCATCGCCTGCTGGCGCAGCGCCTGCTGTGCGCAGCCATGGCCTGCATGGGGGTGGCTGCTGGCGCGCAAACCCAGCCTGGCATGCCGGCAGCGCCGGGCAGCAGCTGTGTGGCGCGCAGTGGTGCGCCACTGGCCCAGTCCTGGCAATACGTGTTCTCGTACCAGGGTGGCTGTGAAAACGGCCTGGCCCAAGGCGAGGGCCGGGCGCAGTGGCTGCCGCGCAGCGATGCTGGGGCGGCGCCCATTGTCTGGCAGGGCCGCTTTGACCGGGGCATTTTCCTCAGCCGCCCGGCAGTGCGCGCCGCTCGGCCCTTGGCTGACAGCCAGGTGCTGCTCGATCTGGGCCCCTTGGCAGACAGCGAAGGCAAGGGCGGGCGCCTCTGGGTGCAGGCGGCATTGGACGGCAACACGCCAGCCGATGCCTGCGCACCGATGGCGCTGCATGTGCTGGTGGACATCCATTCGCCGCTGGGCTCCGAGCAGGTGGCGCGGCAATGGCTGCAGGCGGCCTTGCAGCACTGGCAGCGTGCCTGCCCGGCTGCGGCGCAGAACCTGGTGCGGCTGATGCTCTACCAGGGCTTTGAGCTGGCGGCGGATGCCGATGGCCATCTGCCCGCGCCGGTGGTGCGGGCCACGGCTTCGCTGCAGGGGCGCGAGCTGCTGTTCCAGCAGTACAGCAACAACGCAGCGGCGCAGCAGCAGCACAATGCCGGCCAGCCCGAGCAGCAGCGCGAATACAGCGCCAACGCCCAGCGTCTGCAGGCGATGGTGCGCCAGTACCAGGCACGGCGCGTGGTGGACCTGCCGACCTTGGACAAAAACCTGGGGGGCTTGCGCGGCCAGGTGGTGCTGGTGGGCGTGCGGCCCGAGCGCATCCTCTCGCGCCGGCTGGCAACGGTGCGCACCGCGCACCGCGAAGGCTGGGACAGCACGGCAGCGGTGGTCGAAGGCCCTGAGATTGCCCGCTGGGGCAAGGACAGCCGCCTGCTGGCGGTGAAAGTGCAGGGGCGCTCGACCGATGTGCGCACGCAGGACCAGGTAATGCTGCAATTGCTCGGCAGTGTGCGCTGCAGCGAGATCGATTGCGAAGACTATTTGCTCATGCCCGGCGGGCAATGGGCGCATGACAAGGCGCTGCCGTAAGCACGGCAGCATGGTGGCCAACCGAAAGATTCAACCAAGAGACGACAACCATGTTCAGCAAAATCCTGATTGCCAATCGCGGCGAGATTGCATGCCGCGTGATCGCCACGGCCCGAACCATGGGCATCCAGACCGTTGCGGTCTACTCCGATGCGGACAAGGAAGCGCGCCATGTGAAGCTGGCCGATGAGGCCGTGCATATTGGTGCAGCCCCCAGCCGCGAGTCCTACCTGCTGGCCGACCGCATCATCGATGCGGCGCGCAAGACCGGCGCGCAGGCCATCCATCCGGGCTATGGTTTCCTGTCGGAGAACGAGGCCTTTGCCAAGCGCTGCGAAGATGAGGGCATTGCCTTTATCGGCCCCAAGGGGCATTCGATTGCTGCGATGGGCGACAAGATCGCCTCCAAGAAGCTCGCGAACGAAGCCAAGGTGAACACCATCCCCGGCTACAACGATGCCATCGAGAACGCGGAAAAAGCGGTTGGCATTGCCCAGGGCATTGGCTACCCGGTGATGATCAAGGCATCGGCCGGTGGCGGCGGCAAGGGCCTGCGCGTGGCCTACAACGACAAGGAGGCGCTCGAGGGCTTTACCGCCTGCCAGAACGAGGCGCGCAACAGCTTTGGCGATGACCGGATCTTTATCGAAAAGTTCGTGCAGGAGCCGCGCCATATCGAGATCCAGATCCTGGGCGACAGCCACGGCAATGTGGTCTACCTCAACGAGCGCGAATGCTCAATCCAGCGCCGCCACCAGAAGGTGATCGAAGAGGCGCCATCGCCCTTCATCAGCGATGCCACGCGCAAGGCGATGGGCGAGCAGGCCGTGGCCCTGGCCAAGGCCGTGCAGTACCAGAGCGCTGGCACGGTGGAGTTTGTCGTCGGCAAGGACCAGGACTTCTACTTTCTGGAAATGAACACCCGCCTGCAGGTGGAGCACCCGGTGACCGAATGCATCACCGGCCTCGATCTGGTCGAGCAGATGATCCGCGTGGCCGCGGGCGAGAAGCTGTCCTTCAGCCAGGCTGATGTGAAGCGCGATGGCTGGGCGATCGAATGCCGCATCAATGCGGAAGACCCGTTCCGCAACTTCCTGCCATCGACCGGCCGCCTGGTGCGCTTTGAGCCGCCCAAGCAGACCATGTGGCAGGCCGATACCGCCCATTTGCAGGGCGTGCGTGTCGATACCGGTGTGTACGAGGGCGGCGAGATTCCCATGTACTACGACTCGATGATTGCCAAGCTGATCGTGCATGGCAAGGACCGCAACGAGGCGATTGCCAAGATGCGCGAGGCGCTCAACGGCTTTGCGATCCGCGGCATCAGCTCGAACATTCCTTTCCAGGCCGCGCTGCTGGCCCACCCCCAATTTGTCTCCGGCCAGTTCAACACCGGCTTTATCGCCGAGCACTATGGCCAGGGCTTCCATGCCGAGGACGTGCCCCACGAGGACACGGATTTTCTGGTGGCGCTGGCGATGTTCCGCAACCGCCGCTACCGCGCGCGCGCCTCCACCATCAGCGGCCAGATGCTGGGCCACCAGCTGCGCGTGGGCCACAGCTACACGGCGGTGGTGCTGGGCGCCGAAGGCCAGCACAGCTTTGTCTCGGCCGAGGTGACCGATTTTGACGACGAAGCCCGCGTCTGCAAGGTCAGCATTGGCGACAAGATCTACCAGTTCAGCAGTGAAGCGGTGCTGCGCGATGTCGTCACCCACGGCACTTGCAACGGCCAGCCTTTTACCGCGCAGATCGAGCGCGGCACGGCCAAGAACCCGCTGGCCTTGCGCGTGATCCACAATGGCACGCAGCGCGACATCCTGGTGCTGTCACAACGCGGCGCCGAGCTCTACCAGCTGATGCCCTACAAGGCGCCACCGGATCTGTCCAAGTTCCTGCTCTCGCCCATGCCCGGCCTGCTCGTCGATGTGGCGGTGCAGCCCGGCCAGAAGGTGCAGGCAGGCGAGAAGCTGGCCGTCATCGAAGCGATGAAGATGGAGAACATCCTGTTTGCAACGCAAGACGGCGTGGTCAGCAAGGTGAGCGCTGCCAAGGGCAATTCGCTGGCGGTGGACGATATCATTCTGGAATTTGAATGATCTGACTGCTTCGCGATGACGCAGACCCGCTGCCCCGCAGCGGGTTTTTTTGTGCTGGCGTGTGCGTGTACGAGAGGATTGGGAATGCAACGAGCTTTGTTGGCCGTGGCCGCGCTGGTGCTGCTGGGGCTGGGTACCGTGCCCTTGGCGGCCGGGCACTTGCACCTGGGGGTGCTGGTGCCGGTAGGGCTGGGCCTGGCGGGAGGCTATCTGGTTTGGCGCTGGCCGGCGGTGCAGTCCTGGCGCGCCGCAGCGCCTTGGCGCCGCGCTGTGTGGCGTGCTGCCTGGCTGGGTCTGGCCTTGTGGGTCGCCAGCGTGGGCTGGCTCTGGCAGCGCATTGCCGGCCTGGGGCAGATGCCCGCGACCACGCCGCAGGTGGCCGCGATTGTGGTGCTGGGCAGCGGCACGCAAGACGGCAAGCCGCGCCCGGCGCTGGCGATGCGGCTCGATACCGCTGCGCAGCTCGTGGCCTTGCAGCCCCAGGCCGTGCTGGCGGTGACCGGTGGGGTGGACTTTGGGCAGGACGAGAGCGAGGGCGCCATCATGGCGCGCTACCTGGCGCAGAGCCACGGGCTGGACCCCGCCACGATGGTGGTGGAAGAGCGCAGCACCAGCACCGTGCTGAACCTGGAATGGACCGGCCCGATGCTGCAGCAGCGCGGGGTGGATCTGGCGCAGCCCATTGCGATTGTCAGCAGTGATTTTCACCTCTGGCGCGCGCTGCAGATTGCCCGCAGCCAGGGCTTTAACCATCCGATTGGCGTGGCAGCGCCGACACCGCTGCTGACCCGGTTCAACGTCTGGCTGCGCGAGTATTTTGCAGTCGCCAGCAGCTGGGCCTTGGGCGAGTGGTAGAGGTTTAAGCCCTTAGGTGCTGGCGCGCCGCACCAGGTGGTAGCCCAGATCCAGCCGGTTCTGTGCCACCGGCTGGTCTTGCAGCAGCTGCAGCAGCATGGTGGCGGCCTCGGCGCCAATGGCGCTACGGGGTGTGTGGATGGTGGTCAGCGGCGGCACCATCTGCGCGCTGCCGGGCAGGTCGTTGAAACCGGCAATTGCGATTTGTGTGGGCACGGCCAGGCCCAGGCGGTTGGCGGCCAGCAGCGCGCCCTGGGCCAGGTCATCGTTGCAGAAAAATACGGCATCCACGCCACCGCCGAGCTGCAGCACCTGATCGAGCAGCTGCGCGCCCAGGGCCAGTGACGAGCGCTCGGGGCTCAGAATCTCCAGACCCGGATCGGCCAGGCCTGCCTGCTGCAAGGCCTGGCGGTAGCCCTGCAGGCGCTGCATGACGCGGGCATCGAGCTGGGCGCCGCAAAAGGCGATACGGCGGTAGCCCTGGGCCAGCAGGTGTTCCGTCATCGCCGCCCCGGCATCTAACTGCGAAAAGCCCACGCTGTGCAGCCGGGCCGCTGCGCTGTCGGGATGCAGCTCCATCAAATGCACGCAGGCTGTGCCACTGGCTGCTAGCAGCTGGGCGCTGCCGGCGCTGCGCTCATAACCAGTCAGCATCAGACCCGCAGGCCGCATCGGCAGGTAGGCGCGCAGCAGCTGCTCTTCCTCGGCTGCGCTGTAGTGCGACACCCCAATGAGCAGGTGGTAGCCGGCGGCAAACAGCACCTTGTGGGCCGCTTCGATCAGGTCGACAAACAAGGTGTTGCTGAGCAGCGGCACGATGACCAGTACCTGGTTGCTTTTCTGCGAGGCCAGCGCACGCGCGGCCGGGTCGGGCACATAGCCCAGGCGCAAAGCCACCTCGCGCACCTTGTCGGCCAGCGCAGCGGCCACCCGGCGCTCGCCGCGCAGCGCGCGGGATACCGTCATGGGGCTGACCCCTGCGGCATCGGCCACATCCTGCAAGGTGACACGCCCGCTGGCACGCGAGCGGCGGCAGTTGGGCTCGGCAGCCGGCGCGGGCAAAGGCGGGGAAGGGGGCAGGGGCAAGCGCATCTCCGGTCTGTTCAGCAAGCAATATCCGGTATGATAGCGCTATCCCAACATGCTTGGGAAGGAAGGCGGTGCCTGCAGGCGTGGCGAGAACAAGACTGATGGCTTGAATCGGCTTGCTCAAACTACATTGTCCAAGGGCAGTGCTTATTTTTTACCTGTATTGGATAGCGCTAACCCAATGACCATGTCCTCTAGTGATTCTTCGCGTCGGCGTCCTGTAGCGTTGGTGGTGATGGGGGTGTCGGGATGCGGCAAATCCAGCGCCGGTGAAGCCATTGCGCTGCACCTGGGTTGGCGCCTGGTTGAAGGCGACAGCTACCATGCGGCCGAAAGTGTGGCCAAGATGCAGGCGGGCATTGCACTGACCGATGCCGACCGCGCTGGCTGGCTGCAACGCCTGGCGCAGTTGCTGGCCGAAGCGAATGATGGCCAGGGGGTGGTGCTGACCTGCTCGGCGCTCAAGCGCCAGTACCGCGAGCTGTTGCGCGCCTCCCAAAGCCGGCTCGGCTTTGTGTTTCTGGACCTCAGCTACGACACGGCGCTGGCGCGGGTGCAGCAGCGTGCGGGGCATTTTTTCTCGCCCGAGTTGGTGGCCAACCAGTTTGCCACCTTGGAAGACCCGCGCGATGAGCCCCAGGTGCTGACCGTGGATGCCGATACCCCGCTGGACCGCATTGCCCAGCAGGTGCAGCAGTGGCTGGATGCTCAGCAGCCTTGAGCGCTGACAAAGCATAGTGCCAGCGCTGCATGCGGCTGCTGTGCTATAAAAATTACATAAATAAAGGGGAAGCTACGGCCTTCCCATGATGCAAAGGACTCCCATGATGCAGATCCACCCGGTTCTTCAAGCGGTCACTGACCGCATCCGCGCCAAGAGCGCTGCCACGCGCAGCGACTATCTGGCCCAGGTTGACGCCATGGCCCAGCGCCCGCCGCAGATGCGCTCGATGGGCTGCGCCAATGTGGCGCATGCGGTGGCCGGCGTGCCGGTCAATGACAAGCTGCGCATTGTCGAGGTCAAGGGCCCGAACGTGGGTATTGTCACGGCCTATAACGATGTGCTCTCGGCCCATGCGCCGCTGCAGCGCTACCCCGATATCCTGAAGGACGAGGCGCGCAAGCATGGCGCGACCGCGCAGGTGGCGGGTGGTGTGCCTGCGATGTGCGATGGCGTGACCCAGGGTATGCCGGGCATGGAGCTGAGCCTGTTCAGCCGCGATGCGATTGCGATGGGCACCGCCGTGGCGCTGACCCATGACACCTTTGATGCGGCGCTGATGCTGGGCGTCTGCGACAAGATCGTGCCGGGCCTCTTGATTGGCGCGCTGCATTTTGGCCATCTGCCGATGGTGTTTGTGCCCGCCGGGCCGATGACCTCGGGCCTGTCCAACAACGACAAGGCCAAGGTGCGCGAGCTGGCCGCCCAAGGCCTGGTCGGCCGCGAAAAGCTGCTCGAAGCCGAGATGGCCGCCTACCATGATGCGGGCACCTGCACCTTCTACGGCACGGCCAACAGCAACCAGATGCTGCTCGAAGCCATGGGCCTGCATGTGCCGGGCAATGCCTTTATCAACCCGGGAGATGGCGCGCGTGAACTGCTGACCCGCGAAGCCATGCGTACCGTGCTGGGCATCACCGCTGGCAAGCGCTTTGCGCCGATTGGCCGCGTGGTCGACGAGCGTTGCATTGTCAACGCGATGGTGGCCTTGCTGGCAACGGGTGGCTCGACCAACCACCTGATCCACTGGGTGGCGGTGGCGCGTGCTGCCGGTATCGTCATCGACTGGAATGATTTTGAGCAGCTGTCCTCGGTCGTGCCCTTGCTGGCGCGCGTCTACCCCAATGGGGCGGCGGACGTGAACCAGTTCCAGGCGGCAGGCGGCCCGGGCTATGTGATTGGCCAGCTGCTGGCTGCAGGCCTGATGCATGGGGATGTGCTGACCGTGCGCCCCGAGGGCCTGGCGGCTTACGCCACGGTGCCGCGTGTGGAGGCGGGCCAGCTGGTCTGGCAGGCGGCCACCGAATCGGGTGACGACAGCGTGCTGCGCCCGGTGAGCGCGCCTTTCAGCCCTACCGGTGGCCTCAAGCTGCTGACCGGCAACCTCGGCCGCAGTGTGATCAAGGTCAGCGCCGTGCCGCTTGACCGCCATGTGCTGCGCGCGCCGGCCTGGGTGTTTGATTCGCAGGATGCGCTGCAGGAGGCCTTCAAATCGGGCGCGCTGGAGCAGGCCTGCCAGACCAATGGGCACAACGGCGTGGTCTGCGTGGTGCGCTGGCAGGGCCCGCAGGCCAACGGCATGCCCGAGCTGCACAAGCTCACGCCACCCTTGGCCGTGCTGCAAGGCAAGGGCTACCAGGTGGCGCTGGTGACCGATGGCCGCATGAGCGGCGCCTCGGGCAAGGTGCCCGCTGCGATCCATGTGTCGCCTGAAGCACTGGCCGGTGGCCCCTTGGCCAAAATTGAGAGCGGCGATATGGTGCTGTTGGATGCTGAAACCGGTATCATGCAGGCCGAAGTGGATGCCGCCGTTTGGGAGGCACGCCCACTGGCCACGATACCGGCCGAGCAGCTGCGCGCCAATGGCCGTGGTCTGGGCCGAGAACTGTTTGCCGGATTCCGGCGCAATGCGCTGAGCGCAGAAGAAGGAGCCTGCACATGGCTGAGCAACTGACCGCCTTATCGATCATGCAAGACGCACCGGTGATCCCGGTGATCGTGCTGCGCGACGTCAACCACGCCGTGTCCATGGCCAAGGCCCTGGTCGCTGGCGGTATCCGGGTGCTGGAAGTGACCTTGCGCACGCCCCAGGGCCTGGCCGCCATCGAAGCGATTGCCAAGTCCGTGCCGGAGGCGATCGTGGGTGCGGGTACCGTGCGCAATGCCGCCGATGCGCGTGCCGCAGCGGCGGCAGGGGCCCGCTTTGCGGTCAGCCCTGGCTACACCACGAGCGTGGGTGAAGCCTGCCGCGACGCGCGCTTGCCACTGCTGCCCGGCGTGGCAACCAGCAGCGAAATCATGCAGGCGCAGCAAGACGGCTTCAATGAGCTGAAGTTCTTCCCCGCGCTGCAAGCCGGTGGTATCAACATGCTCAAGGCCTGGCAGGGCCCCTTCGCCGAAGTGCGCTTTTGCCCCACCGGGGGTATCACGACGGCCAATGCGGCAGAGTTTCTGGCGCTGAAGAACGTCGTCTGTGTCGGAGGCTCCTGGCTGGTGCCCACCGACACCCTGGAGCGCGGTGACTGGGAACACATCACCTTGCTGGCCCGCGAGGCCGCTGCCTTGCTACGCAAGGCCTGACACCACAGCCATCAGAGCAATTCCAGGCGGCCATCCATGCCGCCTGCTGGCTGCGTTCCATACCGCATCCCCATCAGCGGGATGAACATTGATCCATAGGCCATGCTGCTGCGGTTGCTCCATGCAATGCGCCGCAGCGCTGCACCTGGGCGCTAGTGCGCAGCGCCGGGCATGGTGTTTATGCCACGGGGCCGGGCACAGGCCTTGCGAGCACATGCCAGCAGGCATGCAGTGCTGGCTTGTATGGTGGCCGCTAAAAGCAGGGGATTGGGCAGAGGAGCAGGGCGGTGCCTGGGGGCGCGCCTTTAGTCCTTGGACTGCGCCTGCTCAGCATGCGGCTGGTTGGCTGCGTCTTCCGTCCAGGCCTTGTAGCGGCCCGAATGCGGCTGGAACTGCTGCCCGGGGAACAGCGTCCGCTCGATATCGCGCAGCACTGTCATCCCCACACCATTGAGCTTGAGCAAGCGCTCGGGATACGCTTCAACCACCTGATCCACCGTGGTGATCGCATGTCGCCCCAAGCTGTTGAGGGTTCTGCGAGAGAGCCTTTTGTTCAGAAGCAGTTCAGTAGCCATGGGATCATCAATCTATAAACAAAGCGGCAACGTCTGTCGTTGGCGTCAAGACTGAGGGCCGCGTCCCGTTTCGCTGGGAGTGGCTATGCCCCAAGCCTGCGCCGGTGCGGACAGGAGTGGATACAAATCATGCTAAATCGCATTTTGTTATTCACTGATTCTATCAGCTTATAGCTAATTTGTAACTCAATGATGGATCATTTCCGCCGATGCAGGATTGATTTATGCCGGATTAATGTAATTAAATGTATTTGGTTGGTTATACTGGGGCGGTCCGGAGAGGGTATCGGCTGCTTTTCTCCCAGGCGCTATTCTCCTCCTAAAAAAAGAATCTCCAGAGCAACTATCCTTTGACCAATCAGAGGGTAATCGCTGGATCTGTCGCCTGGGCTGCAGAAAAAATTCCAGCGATGGCTTGGGGTTGCCGTGGCAACATCGCGCTGTCAAGTTGAGTTATTACACAGGTCTATCGCGCTATGTAATTCATAAAAACGGTTAAAGTAAGAATTAACTGACAGTATCTATACCAATACCTGCCCAACGCGCCATCAAAGCCTTCTCCATGCCTGGTTATGCCCGTCCGTAAAGCCTCGTCGCTGACGATCACCCTGATTTTGCCCTTTGTGATGCTGATTGCATTGCTGACCGGGGTGCTCGGCGTGCTGTGGTACTGGACGGGCAGCAAGACGGTATCGATGCTGTCGCAGCAGCTGATGGTGGAGATGGCCGAGCGCATCAGCCAGGCGGTGGACCGGCACATCTTCAGCTCGCGCTCCATCATCGAGGCGAGCTTTCCGGCGGGCCTGCAGGCCCCCGACCGCATCGAGGACGACATGCCGGCGCTGCGCACCCGCCTGTGGGCTGCCACATCGCTGACGCAGCGCCAGGGCGACTATGTCTTCTACGGCAACCGCCATGGGCAAGGCATCGGCCTGCTGCGCAGTAATGAAACCCAGGCGGAACTGCGCATCAAGCTGAACGCGCAGGATGTGCGCAGCATCTACCTGCTGCCAGGCATCCAGGCCGAGCCGATCTTCCTGTCCAAGGAATCCAATCTGTTTGATCCGCGCACGCGTCCCTGGTACCGGCTGGCGCAGGGCGTTGTCGGCCATATCTGGACACCGGTCTATATCGACTTCAATGCCAAGGACCTGGTGATGACGCGGGCGCGCCGGGTGTTTGGTGCGGATGGCCAGCCCACGGGTGTGGTGGCGACCGATGTCTTTCTGAACGAGCTGCGGCTTTTTGTCGATGGCCTGCATTTGTCAGAGGGTGCCGAGGCTTTCATCATGGAGCCCAATGGCGACTTGATTGCCGGCACGCGCATGGACAATATCCGCTTGAACGGCGAGCAGCCGCCCAGCCGGGTCAACGCCGCCAGCGCCGGCAACCCCTTGCTCAAGGTGGTGTACCGGCAGCTGGTGCACGAGTTTTCGCAGTCCAACGAGGTGGCACGCACGGCGCTGATCTTTGATGCCAAGAACCATGCGATCGAGGTGGCCTACCGCCGCGTGACCGATGAGGCGGGCCTGAACTGGCTGGCCGTGGTGGCCGTGCCGCACCAGCAGATGCTGGCCGGCATCCGTGCCCATGTGGTGCTGGTGGTGGCCTTGGGTCTGCTGGCCCTGGGTATTGCTCTGGCACTGGGTTTGCGCATCTTTGGCGGCCTGGCCAAGGACATGCGCTCGCTCACCTATGCGGTACGCCGCGTGGGGCAGGGCGAGATCGATGTGCCCATCGGCGTCGAGCGCAATGACGAGATTGGCGAGCTGGCCAGCAATGTCCACCATATGCGGCATCGCTTGTTTACCGATGCGCTGACCGGCGCTGCCAACCGCAGCGCGCTGAACCATATTCTGGAGACCTTGACCCGGCCGAACGCGCCCAAGCAGGCGGTGTTTGCCATTCTCTTTATCGACCTCAACCAGTTCAAGGCGCTCAACGACCGCTGGGGCCATGAAAACGGCGATCTGGCCCTGATCGAGGTGGTGCAGCGCCTCAAGGAAGTGCTGCGCAGCAATGATGTGCTGATTCGCCTGGGCGGGGACGAGTTTGTTGCGGTGCTCCAAGGCATCCACAGCGATGAGCAGATCCAGGTGGTGAAAGCCAAGATCCTGGAGGTTCTCGCCCCTGCGTTGCAGTCGCTCAAGGGCTTGCCTGAGGGCGAGGTCGTTCATCTGGGCGCCTCCATTGGCCAGGCGATTTATCCGATCGATGGGGCCGATCCGCAAAGCCTGCTCAAGCATGCCGATCTGGACATGTACAAGAACAAGCAGCACAACGGCCATAGCCGCTGATCGGCCCGATCGCGCTTCGAATGCAAAAAAGCCCGGCAGGTGCCTGGCTTTTAGGACGTAGCGGGCGTTACTGACAGACGCCCAGGCCGGTATTAACGCAGACCGCCGCCGGCGCTGCTTTCGGCGCGTTGGATAAGTTCAATCTTATAGCCATCAGGATCGGTCACAAAAGCGATCACCGTGGTGCCGCCCTTTACCGGGCCGGCTTCGCGGGTGACATTGCCGCCATTGGCCTTGATCTTTTCGCAGGCAGCGTAAGCATCGGGCACGCCCAGGGCGATATGGCCGTAGGCGGTGCCCAGGTCATAGCTCTCGGTGCCCCAGTTGTAGGTCAGCTCGATCTCGGCCTGGCCAGGGTTGCCGTCTTCGTAGCCGACAAAGGCGAGCGAATACTTGTATTCGGGGTTTTCCGAGGTGCGCAGCAGGCGCATGCCCAGCACCTGGGTGTAGAAATCGATGGAGCGCTGGAGATTGCCAACGCGCAGCATGGTGTGCAAAAGACGCATGGGGTTTTCTTTCTTGTAAAGGCAGCGGCAGCGCAGGGCTGCCGCAAGGAAGAGGCCGACCTTCAGGGGCCAGCCAGAGCCATCCGAGTGTAGCGCCGCACAGTGGCAGGCTGCAGCGCCCACAAAGCACAACCCCTGCACGGGGCAGGGGTTGCAAGTACAAGCGAGGTGGCGAGAATTACTCGACCTTGGCCTTTTCACGCAGCTCTTGCTGGTACTTCTGGATTTGTTGCTGGCGCAGTTGCTGCTCGATCTGGGGCTTGACTTCGTCAAACTTGGGCAGTTGCGCTTCGCGCACATCGTCCACACGGATGATGTGGTAGCCAAACTGGGTCTTGACCGGGGTATCGGTCATCTGGCCCTTCTTCAGCTTGGTCATCGCTTCGGAGAACTCAGGCACGTAGTTGGCAGCATTGCCCCAGTCCAGATCGCCACCGCGCTGGCCCGATCCAGGATCCTTGGACTCCTTCTTGGCCAGGTCTTCGAACTTGGCACCCTTCTTGATTTGGGCGATCAGGGCCTTGGCCTTGTCTTCGCTGTCCACCAGGATGTGGAAGGCGTGGTATTCCTTGCCTTGGTTGGTCGCAACAAACTTGTCGTACTCGGCCTTGGCAGCCGCGTCAGAGATGGGGTGCGCCTTTTCGTAGGCGGCAAACAGCTCCTGGGTCAGGATGCCTTGGCGCGCCAGCTCGACCTGGCCCTTGAAGGACTCGGTGGCGTCCAGGCCTTGGGCCTTGGCAGCCTGGGCATAGATTTCGCGCTCAATGATGGCTTCCTTGATCTGGCCTTCTTGCTCGGCGCTCACCGGGCGACCGCTGCGCTCCATTTGTTCCTTGAAGGTCTGCAGCAGGGACGAGGGCACTGGCTTGCCATTGACGATGCCAATGTTTTGGGCCACTGCAGGCAGCGCGGCTGAACCAAGCAGGGCAGCTGCAACCAGACCGGACAAGAGCTGTTTTTTCATGCGAAATCCAAATTGTTTATCTATGAAGGAAATATACACCAGTGATTTCATTGTTTTGGTGTATGCAGGACTTCAATGGCAAGGGCATGTAAACCCGCGTCAATGAATGCTTGGAGCGCATCATACACAAGCCGATGCTGGGCTATGCGTGATGTGCCAGTAAATAAGGGTGAAGCGATGCGCAGCCGGAAATGGGTGCCAAATCCGCTGCCATTGGCGCCCACATGGCCGGCGTGCAGACCGCTTTCGTCGATCACTTCCAACTGGGTGGGCGAGAGTTTGTCACGCAGCACCGCTTCAATGGCGGTGGCGGTAATGTCCTGGGCTTGCATAGAGAAAAGGGGGGTAGCGCGGTGGGCGGAGAGCCTGGCTGAGAGGCAGCAGGCTCAGGCCGCAGATCAGGGTTGGTCTTCCGGGTTGTGCTGGATATGGCGGCTCAGGTACATGGCCTGGCCCAGCACAAAGACCAGCATCAGGCCCAGGCCGCCGAACATCTTGAAAGTGACCCAGGTGTCCAGATCAAACTGGTAGGCGACCCAGATATTGACGATGCCCATGAGGGTAAAAAAGATCGCCCAGCTGTAATTGACCGTGTTCCAGACGGGCTGGGGCAGCTGCACTTGCGCCGACATCAGCTTTTGCATCAGGTTCTTGTTGAAGAACCACTGGCCGCCCAGCAGCACGGCCGCCATCACCCAGTACAGCACGGTGGGCTTCCACTTGATGAAAGACTCGTCGTGGAAAAGCAGGGTCGCGCCGCCAAACACCACGATCACGCCCAGGCTGATCCATTGCATGGGTTCCACCTTGCCGACCTTGAAGCGCAGGTAGGCGATTTGCGCAATGGTCGCCACAATGGCCACCCCGGTGGCCACAAACACGCCCCAGACCTTGAACGCTGCGAAAAACAGCAGGATGGGGAAAAAATCAATCAAAAATTTCATATCAGGCGATGCGGGCTGTGCACGGCATGGCTCAAAAGCCGGAGCGCGGTGCGGACAAGAGAGCAGGGCTTTGGGTGCTTGTGTGTGGTTGAATAGCGCGTCTGCAGGCAAGCCGCCAATGATACGCGAGCTATTTTGCGGCCAGCTTAAGCCGGGCTGAAGTGCTCGCCTCGGCTTGCCGGGGTGTCAGAGCGCAGGCGGCAGCCAAAGTTCCGCGCCGCGCTTGCCCCCGGCCTGTCATGGCTGGGGCCAAGCCTGGCTTAGAACAGGTTCTTAGTCCTGCTTTTCAAAGTCCAGCGCAGCCGAGTTCATGCAGTAGCGCAGGCCAGTGGGCTGGGGGCCGTCCGGGAACACATGGCCCAGGTGGGCGCCGCACTGGGCGCAGACCGTCTCCACCCGCACCATGCCATGGCTGCGGTCCACGTTTTCCTGGATCGCGCCGGGAATGGCTTCGGAGAAGCTCGGCCAGCCGCAGCCCGCGTCAAATTTGGTGTCGCTGTCAAACAGCTTGGCGCCGCAGCAGATGCAGTGGTAGCTGCCATCGGCCCAATGGGCCTCGTACTTGCCGGTAAAAGGGCGTTCGGTGGCGGCATGCCGGGTGACCTGGTAGGCCACCGATTCGGCTTGCTTGGATGCGAGTTCGGCCTGCCATTGGGCATCCGATTTTTGGACGGGAAAGCTCATGATGAACAGCTGATTTCAATATGTTGCGCCCAGTCGGGCGGGAGGGCGGCCAGGTCTTCGCAGCCGGGATGCTCTGCATATGGTGTTGCGAGCACGGTTTGCAAGCGGGCAAACGGTGCCCAGTCGCCCAGCTGGGCGGCGGTGATGGCTTGCTGGCCCAGGTGGTTGCGCAGCACATAGCGCGGGTTGGCGGCGAACATGCGCGCAGCGGTGGCTGCTGCGTCGCCGGGCTGCAGCAGCGCCTGGTACTGCTCGCGCCAGGTCTCAAAGGCCGCATCGCCATTGAACCATGGGGCCAGCGCCGGCAGGCGGTCATCGGCCACCGCTTGCGACAGCGCGCGCCAGAACAGGCTGTAGTCGGTGCGGTGCTGCTGCATCAGGGCGAGCAAGGGGTTGACGACAGCGGCCACCGCTTCGGGCGCGGTGCTGCGCGCAGGATCGAGGCCCAGCTTGGCGCCCAGTGCGCGCTGCATCGCAGGCTCCAGCGCGGTCTTGTAGCGCTCCAGCGCGGCCAGCGTGGTCGCCTCGTCTTCAATCAGCGGCAGCAGCGCCTGGCCCAGACAGAACAGGTTCCAGTAGGCCACCTGCGGCTGGCGGGCAAAGGCGTAGCGGCCACCGGTATCGCTGTGGTTGCAGATATGGTTGGCGTCGTAGTAGTCGAGAAACTGGAAGGGGCCGTAGTCGATGGTCAGGCCCAGGATGCTCATGTTGTCGGTGTTCATCACGCCATGGCAAAAGCCATGGGCCTGCCACAGCGCAAGCATGCGCGCAGTGCGCTCGGCCACCTCGGCCAGCAGTGCGGCATAACGCTCGGTGCTGCCGCTGGCGTGCTGGGCAACAGCTGGCATGTAGCGCTCGGCCACATAGTCCGCCAGCTTGCGCAGGCTGTCCTGGTCATCGCGGGCCGCGAAATGCTCAAAATGGCCAAAGCGCACAAAGCTGGGCGCCACGCGGGCGACGACGGCAGCGGTCTCCACCGTCTCGCGGTAGATGGGCTGCGGGGAGGTGACCAGCGACAGCGCACGCGTGGTAGGCACGCCCAGGCCGTGCATCGCCTCGCTGCACAGGTATTCGCGGATGGACGAGCGCAGCACCGCGCGCCCATCGCCCATGCGGGAATAGGGCGTCTTGCCTGCGCCTTTGAGCTGCAGCTCCAGGCCCTCGGGGGCAGTCGCCGATCGGATTTCGCCCAGCAAAATGGCCCGGCCGTCGCCCAACTGGCCTGCCCAGTGGCCAAACTGGTGGCCGCTGTAGACACTGGCCAGCGCATCCATGCCCGGTAGCAGCGCATTGCCGCCCAGCACCTGGGTCGCCTCGCTGCTGGCCAGCCATTCGGGGCGCAGCCCCATGTCCTGGGCCAGTGCCTCATTGCGCGCATGCATGGCCAGCTGCGGCATCGGCGTGGGTTGCAGGCGGGTGTAGAAGACTGGCGGCAGGCTGGCAAAGCCGTTGTGCCATTGGGCACCGGGCTGCAGGGCAGGCGCTGCTTCGCTCGGGGTGGATGCGGTGGCCGCGGCAGTTGCCGGGCGCGTAGACATGCTTGAATCCATGCAGCCATTGTCTGCCTTGCGGCTTTCCCTGCGTGGCCCTGTGTCTATACCGCAAGTCCGGCCCTGCAGGGCGCAGCGCAGCGGCGGCGCAACATTATTTGACCCTGCCCCGGGCGCAAAACCGCAGCAGCAGGCGCTTTTGTCCCTGGTGGGCCAGGAGGGCCGGTTATTATGTCGGCCTGAGTTCTACCGCTTGCTTCATCAGAAGAGATCCCTGGGCCCTCGGGCACCTGCCGGCCATGCCGGGCCAGCTCCACCTTGCGTGGCCCGGCCCGCTTGCGACAGCGCCAGGCAGGTGATCGCCGCCCATCCAAGAGAAAACGAGCACTGTGCGCCTCAATTCCATCAAGCTTGCTGGCTTCAAATCGTTTGCGGAGCCCACCAATTTCATGCTGCCAGGGCAACTGGTGGGCGTGGTCGGCCCCAATGGCTGTGGCAAGTCCAACATCATGGATGCGGTGCGCTGGGTGCTGGGCGAGTCCAAGGCGAGCGAGCTGCGTGGCGAGTCCATGCAGGATGTGATCTTCAACGGCACCACGCACCGCAAGCCCGCCAGCCGCTCCAGCGTGGAGCTGGTGTTCGACAACAGCGACCACCGCGCCGGTGGCCAGTGGAGCCAGTACACCGAAATAGCGGTCAAGCGCGTGCTCACGCGCGACGGCAGCAGCAGCTACTTCATCAACAACATGCCGGTGCGCCGGCGCGATGTGCAGGACGTGTTTCTGGGCACGGGCCTGGGCCCACGTGCCTACGCCATCATTGGCCAGGGCACCATCAGCCGCATCATCGAGTCGCGCCCCGAAGAGCTGCGCCTGTTCCTTGAAGAGGCCGCTGGCGTCTCCAAGTACAAGGAGCGCCGCCGCGAGACCGAAAACCGCCTCAACGACACGCGCGAGAACCTGACCCGGGTCGAGGACATCCTGCGCGAGCTCAATGCCAACCTCGACAAGCTGGAAAAGCAGGCCGAGGTGGCGGCCAAGTACAACGCGCTCAATGCCAGCGCCACCTTGAAGCAGCACCAGCTGTGGTTCCTGAAACGCAGTGATGCCGAGCAGGAGCAGGAGAAGGTGCGCATCGATGGCCTCAAGGCCGTCAATGACCTGGAGTCGCGCCTGGCCGATCTGCGCCATGTCGAGGCGGATCTGGAGACCATCCGCCAGTCGCACTATGCTGCAGGCGATATCGTCAACCAGGCGCAGGGCAAGCTCTACGAGGCCACGGCCGAAGTCGGCCGGCTCGAAGCGGAAATCCGCTATGTGGTTGAAGGCCGCCAGCGCGTGGAAAACCGCCTGGTGCAGCTGGCCGAGCAGATTGCGCAGTGGACCATTCGCAAGGACGAATCCGAGGCCGAGCTGGAGAACCTGGCCGGCCAGGGCATGGATGCCGAGGAGCGCGCCGAGATGCTGGCCGCTCAGCTTGAAGAGCAAAACCTGCAGCTGCCCGATATGGAAGAGGCGCTGCGCCTGGCCCAGCAGCGCGCCAATGAGCAGCGCAGCTCCGTCACCCAGGTGCAGCAGCAGATCCAGGTGCTGGCCGCTGAGCAGCGCAGCCTGAACGAACAAAGCCGTGGCCTGGAAGTGCGCAGCGAACGATTGCGCAGCGACCGCAATGCGATGGCCGCGCCCGACGAGACCCGTCTGCTCAACCTGCAGCAGCAAAACGAGGAAGCGGCCGAGGCCGCCGAGATTGCCGAGGGGCGCCTGCTGGAGCTGCAGGACAGCGTGCCCCAGCTCGATGAAGCGCGGCGCAGCAAGCAGCAGCAGGTCAACCAGGAAGGCGCCAAGCAGGCCGATCTGTCGGCGCGGCTCGAGGCCCTCAAGGCCTTGCAGGAAAAGGTCAAGACCGATGGCAAGCTGCAGCCCTGGCTGGCCAAGCATGGGCTCGATGGCTTGCAGGGCCTGTGGAGCCGCATCCAGGTCGAACCCGGTTGGGAAAACGCCCTTGAAGCGGCACTGCGCGAGCGCCTGGCCGCGCTGGAAGTCAGCCGCCTCGACATGGTGCGCGGCTTTTTGGGCGCAGGTGCCCAGGATGCGCCACCCGCCCGCCTGGCTTTCTACAGCGTGCCCCAAGCACCGGCCGCAGCTCCTGCTGGCAAACTCGCGCAGCTGTCCGATTTGCTGCGCGTCCATGATGCCGGCCTGCGCGCCGTGCTGGTCGACTGGCTCTGCGGCTGCTACACCTGCCCCAGCCTGGACGAGGCACTGGCCCAGCGCAGCCGCCTGCAGGCTGGTGAAACCATTTTTGTGCCAACCGGCCATTCGGTGAGCCTGCACAGCGTGAGCTTTTATGCGCAGGACTCCGAGCAGTCGGGCATGCTGGCCCGGGCCCAGGAAATCGAACATCTGGAAAAGGAGCTGCGCGCCCAATCGCTGATTGGCGAAGAGGCGCGCAATGCGCTGGTGCGTGCCGAGAGCGCCTATGCCGATGCCTCGCAGCGCCTGGTGGCCGTGCGCGCCGAGGCTGCGCAAACCCGCAACCGCGCCCATGAGCTGCAGGTCGAGACCTTGCGCCTGACCCAGCTGGCCGAGCAGGCCCGCGCCCGCACCGCGCAGATCGACACCGACCTGGGTGAAGTGGTGCAGCAGCTCGAAGAGATCCAGGAGCGCCGGATTGCGGCCGAGGCCCGCTTTGAAGAGCTGGACATGCAGCTGGCCGACAGCCAGGAGCGCCATGCCCAGCTCGATGAGACCGTCTATGAGTCAGAGCGCAAGCTGGCCAGCGCCCGTGAGCAGCTGCGTGCACTGGAGCGCCAGTCGCAGGAAGCGGTGTTTGGCCAGCGCAGCATGGAAGCGCGCCGCGCCGAGCTCAACCGCACGATGGAAACGGCGTTGCAGCAGGCCAAGGCCCTGGGCGATGAACAGCTGCGCGCGCAAGAGGAGCAAAAGCGCCTGAACGACGCGGCGGCGCAAGGCGGCCTGCAAGATGCGCTGAACCTGAAGATGGAGCGCGAGAAGGACCTGGCTGCGCGCCGCAGCGAGTACGACGACCTGACCGCCCGGCTGCGCAGCAGCGATGAGCGCCGCCAGCAGTTTGAGCGCGAGCTGCAGCCGCTGCGCGACCGCATCACCGAGTTCAAGCTCAAGGAGCAGGCCGCGCAACTGGGCCTGGAGCAGTACACGACCTTGCTGCAGGAAGCCCAGGCCGATCTGGAGGTCATCGCCGCCTCGGTCAAGGACGGTCAGGTGCGCCTGACCGGTCTGCAAGGCGAAATCGACCGCCTGCACCGCGAGATTGAAGCGCTGGGCGCCGTCAATCTGGCCGCGCTCGACGAGCTCAACCACGCCCGCGAGCGCAAGACCTTCCTCGACTCGCAGATGGACGACCTGACCCAGGCCATGACGACCCTGGAAGACGCGATCAAGAAGATCGATGCCGAAACCCGGCAGCTGCTCTCGGGCACCTTTGACACCGTCAACAGCCATTTTGGCCGCATGTTCCCTGAGCTCTTTGGCGGCGGCCAGGCCAAGCTGATCATCACCGGCGACGAGATTCTGGACTCGGGCGTGCAGGTGATGGCCCAGCCGCCGGGCAAGAAGAACCAGACCATCCATCTGCTGTCGGGCGGCGAGAAAGCGCTGACCGCGATTGCGCTGGTGTTTGCGATCTTCCAGCTGAACCCGGCGCCGTTCTGTCTGCTCGATGAGGTGGACGCGCCGCTCGACGATGCCAATACCGAGCGCTATGCCAAGCTGGTGGCCTCGATGAGCCGCAGCACGCAGTTCCTCTTCATCAGCCACAACAAGATCGCGATGGAGATCGCCCAGCAGCTGATTGGTGTGACAATGCAGGAGCAGGGCGTCTCGCGCATTGTGGCCGTGGATATGGAATCTGCCTTGTCGATGGCCGATTCAGCGTGAAAGATTTTTAAAAACGAAGTCGTATGAGTAATTTTCAACTGGCGTTGGTGATCACCTTTGGTGTCATTCTGGTTTTGTACATCGCCTACAACACCTGGTCGGCACGCCGCAACGAGCCCAAAAAACCCCGGCCCGAGGAGCCCGGCCAGAGCGGCGACTCCGAGCTGCGCTACGAGCCCGGCTTTGATGGCCGCGCGGCATCGTCAGCCACCGGCGACCCGGTGCTTGATGCCCAGCTGGGCGGCCAAGGCCCCCGCTTGAGCGGCCACAGCGCTGATGCCTTTGGCGCAGGCGCGGTGGCGCGCAGCGGCAACCCCGGTACCTACCTGGGCGACCGCCAGCAGATTCTCGACCCGCTTACCGATGCGATCGCGACCATCCACACTGACGGCATCGTCTCGGGCAATGCGGCCATTGCGGCCATGCCCAGCAGCTTTCGCGCCGGCAACAAGGCCTTCAACATCGAAGGCCTGAACGAGACCAGCCAGACCTGGGAGCTTCCACGCGCCGGCGCCCGCTACACCGGTTTTCAGGCCGGTGTGCAGCTGGCCAACCGCCATGGCCCGATGAACGAGATCGAGTTTTCCGAGTTCGTCACCAAGGTCCAGCAGTTCGCCGACAGCATTGGCGCGGCGCAGGACACGCCCGACATGCTGCAGGAAGTGGCCCGCGCCCGCGAGCTCGACGCTTTTGCCAGCGAGCATGATGCGCAGCTGGCCTTTATGCTGCGCGCCAAGCGCGCCTCCTGGAGCCCCGGCTATGTGGCCCAGGTGGCCGCCAAGCATGGCTTTGTGCCCGCTGGCCCTGGCCGCATGGTGATGCCTTCGGGCATCGAGCAGATGCCTGCCATATTGGCGCTGACTTATGACGCGCAGGCGGCACTGGCCGATGACCCGGAAGCCAGCGCCTTGCGCGATGTGCTGCTGAGCCTGGATGTGCCGCATGTGGCGCGCAGCGAAAAGCCTTTCGACAAGATGCGCACCGCTGCCGAGGCTCTGTGCGCCGAGATGGACGGTGTCATCTGCGACCAGAACGGCACCCCCTTGCCGATCATGGTGGTCGACCCCATCGCCCAGGATTTGGAGAACCTGTACGACCAGCTCGAGCAGCGCGATCTGGCAGCGGGCTCGCTGGCCGCCAGGCGTTTGTTCAGCTAAGCCGCCAGCGTTTTGCCAAAGGCTGCCTGTGCAGCCTTTTTTGCGTTCTGGCTGCCGCTGATTAGGCAGTGCAGCGGCGGCTTTGGCCGTATAGTCGCAGGCATCAGACTACGCAGAGCCCCGCGCTTTGCCAGATTTTCGGAGTCAAGCCGCATGGCTGAGAATATTGATCTTTTCGCGTCGCCCGCTGGCGATGCCCCGCAGGATGCCGCCGCCGAGGTGCAGGCCTTGCGCGCGCAGCTGGAGCAATGGGCGCATGAGTACTATGTGCAGGATGCGCCCACGGTGCCCGATGGCGAGTACGACCGCGTCTACCAGCGGCTCGAAGCACTGGAGAAAGCCCATCCTGAGTTGCTGAGCCCGGACTCGCCGACCCAGCGCGTGATCGGCGCCATTCTGGACGGCCTGACCCCCGTGCGCCATGCGGTGCCGATGCTCAGCATCCGCACCGAGACCGACAACGAAGCCAGCGGCGCGCAGGCCTTTGATACGCGCATCCGCAAGGAGCTGGGCCTCGATCCCAGTGACCCGCCGGTCGAGTATGTCGCCGAGCCCAAATTCGACGGCCTGGCGATGAACCTGCGCTACGAGGGCGGGCGCCTGGTGCAGGCCACCACGCGCGGCGATGGCGAAGTGGGCGAGGACGTCACCCACAATATTCGCACCATCCGCCAGATACCGCTGCAGCTGCGCCAGGATGCCGCCGTGCCACCCGTGCTGGAAGTGCGCGGCGAAGTCTATATGCGCCGCGATGATTTTGATGCGCTCAACCGCAAGCAGGAAGCTGCTGGCGGCAAGACCTTTGTCAACCCGCGCAATGCGGCAGCGGGCGCGGTGCGCCAGCTTGACTCCAACATTACGGCCCAGCGTCCGCTGTCCTTTTTTGCCTATGGCCTGGGTGAGGTGACGCCGGTGGCCCAGGGCGGCATGCAGTGGGACAGCCACTACGCAATGCTGATGCAGCTGCGCGCCTGGGGCTTTCCAGTGGCGCCGCAGGTCTGCGTGGCCAAGGGCGCTGATGAGCTGGTGGCCTTTCACCAGCGCATGGGCGCCGAACGCGCCAACCTGGGCTACGAGATCGATGGCGTGGTCTACAAGGTCAACAGCCGCGCGCTGCAGCTGGAGCTGGGCTTTGTCAGCCGTGAGCCGCGCTGGGCCGTGGCCCACAAGTACCCGGCCCAGGAGATGGTGACGCGGCTCGAAGGCATTGAAGTGCAGGTGGGCCGCACCGGCAAGCTGACGCCGGTGGCGCGTCTGGCGCCGGTGTTTGTCGGTGGCGTTACTGTCACCAACGCCACCCTGTCCAATGTGTTCGACATCCGCAAAAAGGGCGTGCGGGTGGGGGACGATGTCATCGTGCGCCGCGC
This sequence comes from Comamonas sp. MYb69, assembly GCF_037479315.1. Taxonomy (NCBI): domain Bacteria; kingdom Pseudomonadati; phylum Pseudomonadota; class Betaproteobacteria; order Burkholderiales; family Comamonadaceae; genus Comamonas; species Comamonas sp. MYb69. The sequence goes on along the minus strand of NZ_JBBGZG010000005.1, from coordinate 312,299 downwards.
GGGCGATGTGATCCCCGAGGTGGCAGGACGGGTGCCTGGCGCGCGGCCGCAGTATGTGCCCAACTTCTCGATGCCCCGCCAATGCCCGGTCTGCGGCAGCGATGTGGTGCGTGAAAAAGGCGAGGCCAACCACCGCTGCACTGGTGGCCTGTTCTGCGTGGCCCAGCGCAAGGAGGCCATCCTGCACTATGCGCACCGCCGTGCGATGGACATCGAAGGCCTGGGTGACAAGCTGGTGGACCAGCTGGTCGACAGCGGCGTGATCCGCAGCCTGCCCGACCTCTACAAGCTGGGTATTGCGACCTTGTCGGGCCTCGAGCGCATGGCAGAGAAGTCCGCACAGAATGTGCTGGCGGCGCTCGAGTCTTCCAAGAAAACCACGCTGGCCCGCTTTGTGTTTGGCCTGGGCATTCGCCATGTGGGCGAATCCACCGCCAAGGACCTGGCCAAGCACTTTGGTGTGCTCGACGCGATCATGGATGCCTCGGTCGACGAGCTGCTGCAGGTGAACGACGTGGGACCGGTGGTGGCCAACAGCCTGCACACCTTTTTTGCGCAGCCGCACAACCGCGAAGTGGTCGAGCAGCTGCGCGCTGCGGGCGTGCACTGGGACGAGGCGGTGCCTGCCGAAAAGCCCGCGCAGATTCTGGCCGGCATGACCGTGGTGCTGACCGGCACCTTGCCCACCATGGGCCGCGATGAAGCCAAGGACCTGCTCGAAGCCGCAGGCGCCAAGGTCTCCGGCTCAGTCAGCAAGAAGACCCATTACCTGGTGGCCGGCGCGGACGCGGGCAGCAAACTGACCAAGGCCCAGGAGCTGGGCGTGGCTGTGCTCGATGAAGCTGCGATGCTGCGGCTCTTGCAAAACGGCGCGCCTTGATCTGGCGCACATGGTGCGCCTCGCCACGCTGCACAGCAGCACATAGCAGGCGGTGGGGCGATAGGGATAGGGGCTTTCTCTGACATCGGCATGCGCCAGATGTCAATACGATGAAAAATACCAGTGGCTGCGATCCGGCGGCCCTGCTTTTTTATGCAGAGGAGATGCCGTGAGCTATACCCTGAGACAAGTTCAGACCTTGCTGACCAAGCCTGAGTTGGAGCTGTTCCAAGCCAGCCGTGCCAATGCGATCAAGGATCTGACCGAGCGCCAGCTCAGCAGCAAGATCACCCGCAGCCGTACCTTGCGCGCCAAGTACCGCGATCTCTACCAACGCCAGACGGTCAAAACCCAGAAGGGTTCGGCCGCTGCGCGCCGGCCTGCGGGCAATGAGAACAACCGCACCGAGCTCAAAGCCGATGTAATGCAGGATCTGCTGGGCCGTTTTGAAGAGCGGCTGGCCAAGCTGCAGGCCACGGCCCTCAAGGGCGCGGCAGGCGCAGCCGCCAAGCCTGCAGCCGCCCCTGCGAAGGCGGCGAAGAAGACTGCAAGCAAAACAGCAACGAAGACAGCAAGCAAGACCGCAGCCAAGCCAGCAGTGAAGGGCGCGGCGAAGAAGCTGGCTACCAAGTCTGCAAGCAAAACGTCGGCCGCCGCGCCGCGCAAAGCAGCCAAGACGGCCGTGAAGGTGCCCGCAGCCAAGAAGCCAGCTGCGGTCAAAAAACCAGCGGCCAAGTCCACCAAGGCCCCTGCGAAGAAGGCGGCAGCAGCGCCCGCCAAAGCACGCAAAACGGCTGCTGCCAGCGCCCAGGTTGGCGGCAATGCTGCAGCGGCTGCGCGCGGCGCGGTGCCTACGCGCCAGCCGGCAGCGGCCAGCCGGGGCAACCCCATCAAGGCCCAGCCGGTGAACAAGAAAATCAAGGCCAGCGGCCAGTCCAAAACCCGGGCGGCACAGGCCAAGCGCGACAGCCGCTAAATAACCAGTCCATCAAAAATGCCGTACCCCCTGCATAAGGGGTACGGCATTGTCATGTGGGCTGGCGTTGCAGCACCACGCCCTGCGCAGGGGTGGCAGCTCAGCGACTCAGGGCTTGGTCTTTTTGGCAGCCGGGCTGGGCGCGGCGGCTGGCTGCTGCGCCTTGGCGTAAGCCTTGGTCATCATCTCGCGCAGCAGGCCCGAGCTCGATTGCTGCATCATGCGGTTGATGTCGGCCTGCTTGCTCTGCATCAGTTGCGCATGCGGCGATTGTGGGCCCTGGTCGAGCAAAGACTGCAGCTGGGCCTCGTTGAAATTCTGTGCGTAGGCGGCGGCCAGCTGCGTGTCCCAGCGCTTTTGGTAGTCGGCTGCGACCGAGCGCGTGGCCGCAATCATCGCCTGGCCCGCTTGCTGCTGGCCCATCTTGTCGACCAAGGCCTGGTACTCGGGCGATTTGGCCGCAATCTGCAAACCCACCTGGGGCAGGCTGTGGCCAAGCTTGTATTTCTCGACCAGGGCCAGCGCCATGTCCTGCAGCTTGGCGGCATGGGCGAGGCCTGGGAGCCAGGCGCTGCTGGCCGCCACGGCGGGCAGTACCAAGCTGCCCAGCAGGCGGCGGCGGGCTGAGGAGGTGCGGGTGAAGGTAGAAGTCATGGGTGGCAGGCTGGTCAGGAAGTGGTCGATGGGGTGGAGGCTTGGGCGGCCTTGGGGGGAACCAAGGGGCCGGCGGGCGTCTCCAGATCGATCACATGGATGCCGAATGCGCCGCGCTTGCGGTCTTCAAAATAGCGCTGCAAGGTGACCTTGACGGTACGAAAGGCGATCTGGTCCCAGGGGATCTCGGCCTCGCTGAAGAGCCGCGCTTCGATGGTTTCCCAGCCGGGCTTGAACTCGGTGCTTTGCAGCTGGGCCAGGTAGAACAGGTGCACCTGGCCGACATGCGGCACATTGACGAGCGAAAACAGCGGGCCCATCGTGATGTCGGCGCCGGCTTCCTCATCGGTCTCGCGCTCGGCGCCCTGGCCGGTGGTCTCATCGAGCTCCATAAAGCCGGCCGGCAAGGTCCAGTAGCCTTTGCGCGGCTCGATATTGCGCAGGCACAGCAGCACCTTGTCGCCCATATAGGGGACGGTACCCACCACGTTCAGCGGGTTCTCGTAGTGCACGGTATGGCAGGCGGGGCAGATCGCGCGGATCTTGGTGTCGCCGTCATCGGGCAGGCGGTGCTCAACCTGGGTGCCGCAGCGGCGGCAAAAATCAACGGGGGCGCGTGAGGTCATGCGGTCTATTGTGCGTCAAGGCCGCGCTGCTCGCGGCCAGGGGCGAAAAAAAGCGCCACCGCAGTGGGTGGCGCGTTGTCCTGGCCTTACACCAGTTCGATCTTCAACGAGGGCAGGCCCGTCACACCGCCTTCGAGCACATCGCCCTTGACGACAGCGGCCACGCCTTCGGGCGTGCCGGTGAAGATCAGGTCACCGGCTTGCAGCTCCCAGGCTTGCGAGATCACTTCAATGGTCTCGGCAATGTTCCAGATCAGCTTTTGCACATTGCTGTGCTGGCGTTCGGCGCCATTGACCTTGAGCCAGATCTCGGCGTTGTTGACATCACCGGCCTGGGCGGCGGGCACCAGCGCTGCAATGGGCGCGCTGCCTTCAAAGGCCTTGCCGATTTCCCAGGGGCGGCCTTGCTTTTTCATCTCGTTTTGCAGGTCGCGGCGGGTCATGTCCAGGCCCACGCCATAGCCCCAGATGTGCGCGGCGGCGTCTGCTGCAGCAATGTTCTTGCCGCCCTTGGCAATGGCCACCACCAGCTCGATCTCGTGGTGCAGGTTGCTGGTGAGCGTTGGGTAGGCGATCTGGCCAGTGCTGCCGGTAGCCACGGGCACCACCGCGTCGGCGGGCTTCATGAAGAAAAAGGGCGCCTCGCGGCCGGTAAAGCCCATTTCCTTGGCATGATCTTCGTAGTTGCGGCCCACGCAGTAGACGCGGCGCACGGGGAACAGCTGGTCGCTGCCTTGAACAGGTACGCCGGTTGGCGAGGCTGGAGGGATGACGTATTGGCTCATGCTGGACTTTGGTTGGAGGCGGGAGGAAACCGCCCGGTTGAAGCGGTGCCAAAAATTATGCGGCAAAACAAAGCGCCCTGCAGGCTCCCAGGCACAGCCCATGCTAGCCCTGGCATGGCAGGGAGCTGCAGCTGTCATGCGGGTGACTGGCGCACCCGCAGTTGCACCGCCCTGCGTTATGCTCGGTCGCCATGAAGCTGCACAACTATTTCCGCTCGTCCGCGTCCTACCGGGTACGCATTGCGATGCAGGCCAAGGGCCTGGCCTATGACTACCTGCCGGTGCACCTGGTCAAGGCCGAGCACCGCGAACCCGCCTTTGCCAGCCATGTGGGCGATGCGCTGGTGCCCGCGCTGGAGACCGATGACGGCCTGTGGCTGAACCAGTCGCTGGCCGTGATCGAGTGGCTGGACGAGGCCTACCCGCAAACGCCTTCCATGCTGCCGGGCAATGCCTTGGCGCGTGCCCGCATCCGCGCGCTGGCCCTGCAGGTGGCCTGCGAGATCCACCCGATCAACAACCTGCGTGTGCTCGCCTACCTGACCGGTGAGCTGGGCCACAGCGATGCTGAAAAAACCCAGTGGTACCAGCACTGGTGCCGCACCGGGTTGGAGGCCTTTGAGCGCCAGCTGGTGCTGCTGGCGGCCGAGCGCCAGGCGCAGGGCTTGGCGCCATCGCGTTTTTGCTGGGGCGATAGCCTGACGATGGCGGACTGCGCGCTGGTGCCGCAAGTCTTCAATGCCCAGCGCTTCAAGGTCAATCTTGAAGGCCTGCCACTGACGATAGCCGCCTATGAGGCGGCCTTTGCGACCGATGCGGTGCAAAAAGCCCAGCCTGCCGCCTGCCCGGATGCCCAGCCATGAGTGATGTTGCGTCCAACCCCTTTCCCGCTGACTGGCTGCTGCCCCAGTGGCCTACGCCGCCGGGCGTGTTTGCGCTCTGCACGACGCGCGGCGGCGGTGCCAGCGAAGGCCTGTTTGGCACCACCAACCTGAGCTTTAACGTGGGCGATGTGCCCGGCCATGTGCAAAGCAACCGGCTGCTGCTCGCCCAGGCCATGCAGGCGCTGGAGCAGCAGGCCGGCTACGGTGCCGACCAGACCCGCCCCCGCCAGCCGGTATTTGTGCGCCAGGTGCATGGCCGCCAGGTGCAGGTGCTGGGCGAGGGCGGCGGCGCTGAGCAGCCGGCCGATGCCAGCGTCAGCGATGTACCCGGGCTGGGCTGCACCGTGATGGCGGCCGATTGCCTGCCCGTGTTGTTCTGCCACCAGCAGCTGCCGGTGGTAGGCGCCGCCCACGCCGGTTGGCGGGGCTTGCTGGGGCAGGACGGGGTAGGGGTGCTGGAGAGCTGCTTTGCCGCCTATGCCGATCGCGTGCGCCGGCAGGCGGGCCAGGCCGGCCTGAGCGATGCCCAGATTTCCGCGCAAACCATGGCCTGGCTGGGCCCTTGCATCAGCCAGCCTGCGTTTGAGGTGGGTGCCGAGGTGCAGGCCGCCTTTGTGGGGCCGGATCCAGCTTGCGCGCCGCTGTTTGTACCCGGTAATCCGGGCAAGTTTTTTGCTAACCTGAGCGGCCTCGCCCGCCACCGCTTGCAGCGCTTGGGCCTTGGGGCGTTGTTTGGCAATGACGGCAGCCAGGACTGGTGCACCGTGGCCAACCAAGAGCGGTTTTTCTCGCACCGGCGAGACGGCTCGCCCGGCGGTGGCACCGGGCGCTTTGCCGCCTGCATCTGGGTGGCCTAAGGCTTTGCTATCACCCAAGCCTTGCTACTAAAGTACTCATTTTTATTGAAATGAGTACTTTTATAATCTTTTTGCATCTGTTTATGCTATTTAATCTACTCATTTCATAGAAAAAGAGTAGAATATGCAGCATGACTACCTCTTTGATGGCCACCTTGGTGGCAGCCCGCAAAGCCCAGCAACTGACCCAGGCCCAACTGGCCGAGCAGGCTGGGCTCTCGCGCATGGCGGTGCAGCGCACCGAAACCGGCGATGTGGACCCGCGCTACTCGACCGTCGCCGAGATGGCCCGGGTGCTGGGCATGGAGCTGCTGGCGGTGCCCGCTGATTTGCTGCCCGCGCTGCAGGCCTTTATCCAGTCGGGCGGCAAGTTTTTGGGCCAGCCGACCGGTGCGGAAGCCCCCCCTTCGGTAGTAGACAGCCTGGCGGGCCGCAAGCCCTGAGGCAAGCTAGGCGCAAGCGAGGCACTGAATGAGCACCTCCATCCGCTACCTGCGTCTCTATATGCACCTGCCCGGCAGCATGGGCGGTGGGCGGCGTGCGATTGGCTACCTGTCGCAGTACGGCGATATCCTGCGCGTCTCGTTCGAGGAGAGCTATATCGCAGATCCGGAGCGGCCTGTGCTCTCGCTCAGCTACCAGGGCGCTACGGAGGCGGACACCCAGCGCATCCTGCATGCCGCGCGCGACGCCCGGCTGGTGCGCACCGATGGGCGCTGGCCGGTCTACTTTCAGAACCTGCTGCCCGAGGGCCATAACCGCCAGCGCCTGGCCGCTGAGCGGGGCTGCTCGCCCGATGACGAGTTTGAGCTGCTGGCCGCTGCCGGCCACGACCTGATGGGCGCGCTGGAGGTGGAGCCCGTGCCGCGCGACGAGGCCATTCCCGACGTGGTGCGCCACTGGCATACCTCGCAAGGCCTCGATGTGCTGGAGCCCGGTTTTGTCGAGTTTCCGGTGGCCGATGCCGCGTCGCTGCCAGGCATCGTCACCAAGTTCAGTGCCGTGCAGGATGGCCGGCGCTATACCGTACGCCGCCGGGGCGCGGCGGGCAGCGTGATCCTGAAGCTGCCCAGCACCCAGCACCCCGACTTGGTGGCCAATGAGTACAGCTGCTACCAGCTGTGCCAGGCCTTGGGGCTGACAACGGCCGATGCACAGATCATCAGCCGCGCACAGGCCGATCTGCCCGAGCACCTGCCGTTTGACGAGATCTTGGCCGTGCAGCGCTTTGACCACCTGCCAGACGGCACCCGTGTGCACATGGAGGAGTTCAACCAGGCCCTGGGCTATGCGCCGCGCCACAAGTACGGCAAGGGCCTGCAGCAGGACTGGCCGACGATGCTGCGCGTGCTCGATCGCCTGAGCCCCCAGCCCGTCGCCGATACCCGCGAGTTTTTGGCCCGCACAGTGGCCGCCATCTTGATGGGCAATACCGATGCGCACCTGAAGAACTGGGCGCTGGTCTACCCTGATGGGCGCCAGCCGCGCCTGGCTCCCGTCTACGACTGTGTCTGCGTCGCCGCCTTCTTTGAGCGTTCGGCCCCGCAACAGTACGCCGTCAACAAGGCCATTGACAGCAGCATGCGGGCGCTTGGCTGGGACGATGTGGCGGCCCTGCTGAAGGCCGCCGGTCTGCTGCGCGTGCCGCGCCATATCAGCCTGCTCAAGGACATGGTGCGGCAGGCGCAGAGCGCCTGGCCCGCCTTGCTGGCCCAGGCCCCTGCCGGTATGGCCACCGTGGTGCAGCAGCGTTTGCGCGGGGGCGTGGCCATCGCCACGCTGTAAGAATCGGTTCAGATGGCGCTCGCCAGCGTATTGCCCGACTGGCTGTCGCTTGTATGTCAGGGTTTGCCCCAGGGAAGCGCCCAAAGGCGGTATGCTCCACGCTTGCCTGTTGCTGGAGCCTGTGCTGTGCTGCCCTTTGAAGTTGAAATCCCCTTTGTCAGCCACCTGGGCTTTAGCTTGCACCGCTGGGAAAACGGCGAGGCGGAGTTGCATTACCGGGCCCGGCCCGAGCACCTCAACAGCTACGAAGTCACCCATGGCGGTGCATCGATGACCTTGCTCGACGTGACCATGGCCCATGCGGCGCGCAGTGCCATCCCTGGCAGTGGCGCGGTGACGATCGAGATGAAAACCAGCTTTATGGCGCCAGCCAAAGGCGCCTTGGTGGCCAAGGGCAAGCTGCTCTCGCGCAGCAGCCGCATGGCCTTTTGCGAGGCCTGGCTCTATGACGAGCAGGGCGCCTTGTGCAGCCATGCAACGGGCACGTTCAAGTACGTGATGCCCGAGGTGGTGCAGTCCTTGCAGGCCGCCAAAAAGCAGATCAAGACCGACTGATTTCCGCGCGTGCGCAATGCTGCGTTACAGCGCAACTGGGCCTGTGGCCGCTGTCCCCAGGCCCTCGATAGATGGACAGAACATGCCAAAGCCTTCTTCAACGCTGGACCAGTTGAGCTGGTCCTTCCAGCCCTTTTCGGCACTCAATCTGCAGCAGCTGTATGACCTGCTGCATGTGCGCTGCCAGGTCTTTATTGCCGAGCAGGTCGCCTTCCAGGACCTGGACTACAAAGACCAGGACGCCTGGCACCTGCTGGGGCGTGATGCGCAAGGCAGGCTGCAGGCCTATATACGGGTGCTGCCGCCGGGCCTGGCCTATGCAGAGCCGTCGATTGGCCGCGTGGCCGTCATGCAGGCGATGCGCGGCACGGGGGCTGGCTGGGAGCTGATGCGCCACGCGATGGCCGAAACCGACCGTCTGTGGCCAGGCACCGCCATTCGCATTGGCGCGCAGGCCTATTTGCAAAAATTCTACGAAGGCTGCGGATTCGACGTTGTCTCCGAGCCCTATCTGGAAGACGGGATTCCCCACCTGACCATGCTCTACCCGGGCAAGCCCCAGGCGGTGGAAAGCGTCGCCGTATGAAAACTGCCCATCCACACATGCCGGTGATCTGCCATGGCTGAGGCGCGCATGCAACCGGCCTCGCTGAGCGAGGGTCTGCCCATGCCCGAGCGGCGCCTGGCGATGCTGGTCATCGTGCTGGGCCTGATCGTGGCCGTGCTCGATGGCAGCATCATGAACCTGGCGCTGCCCACGGTGGCCAAGGAGCTGCAGGCGTCGCCTGCCGAGGCGATCTGGGTCATCAATGCCTACCAGCTGGGCACATTGGGCCTGCTGCTGCCCTTGGCCGCGCTGGGCGAGCGCATTGGCTACCGCAAGGTCTACCTGGTGGGGCTCGTGTGTTTTACGCTGGCATCGGCCGTGGCCATGCTGGCCCAGTCGCTGTGGCTGCTGATTGCAGCGCGCGGCCTGCAGGGCATGGGCGCGGCCGGGGTGATGGCCGTCAATGCTGCACTGGTGCGCTTGACCTACCCGGCGGCCAAGCTGGGCAAGGGCATGGCGCTTAACTCGCTGGTGGTCGCGATTTCGTCGGTGGCCGGCCCTGGTGTGGCGGCATTGATTCTGTCGGTGGCCAGCTGGCCCTGGCTGTTTGCGATCAATGTGCCGCTGGGCATTCTGACCCTGTGGCTGGGCCGCAAGGCCTTGCCGCGCAACCCGCAGCAGCTGCTGGATGCACCGCATGCCAAGTTGACGCCCATTGATGTGGCGCTGAATTTTGCGATGTTCTCGCTGGTGTTTCTGGGGGCCGAGCGTATCGGCGCACGACATGGCATGGAGTCGGGCGGCTCGTCCGCCTCAGGCTGGCTGATGCTGGGCTTGGGCCTGTTGCTGGGCGCCTGGTATGTGCTGCGCCAACGCAAACTCAGCCTGCCTTTGCTGCCGCTGGACTTGCTGCGCATTCCTGTTTTTGCGCTGTCCATGGGGGCATCGATTGGCGCCTTTGCGGCGCAGATGCTGTCCTTTATCGCGCTGCCATTCTTGCTGCTGGACGCGCTGCAGCGCAGCCATTTTGCGGCCGGCATGCTGATGACGGCCTGGTCGGTGGCGATTGTGCTGGTGGCTCCGCTGGCGGGGCGGCTGATCGGCCGGGTAGAAGACGGTCTGCTCGGCGGCATCGGCATGGCGATTTTGGCGCTGGGCCTTTTGAGCCTGGCGCTGCTGCCAGTCGACCCGAGCGACCTCAACATCGGCTGGCGCATGGCCTTGTGCGGCCTGGGCTTTGGGCTGTTCCAGTCACCCAACAACCACACCATCGTGACCTCGGCACCGCTGGCCCGTGCCGGCGCGGCCAGCGGCATGCTGGGCACGGCGCGGCTGACCGGGCAATCGCTGGGTGCGGTGCTGGTGGCCATCATCTTTACCTTGTGGCCGGTGGCCAGCGGCCATGGCACGACGGTGGCGCTGTATCTGGCAGCCGGCTTTGCCGCGATGTCGGGTGTGTTCAGCAGCCTGCGGCTGCGGCATTCAGCGCACTAAGCGCATTAAGCGACTTTAAGAGGCATCGGGCGGCGGTGGGGCAGGGGCCTGTTGCGCCTCGGCTTCGGCCCGGAGGCGCATGCGGCGCCGCGCAGGGGTGCCGGCGATGAACAGCAGCAAACCCAGCGGCAGCGCGCCATACAGAAGCAAGGTGAAAAAGGCGCCCAGCAGGCTGCCCTGGGGGCTGGCGGCCTCGACCACCGCCATCAACACCACCACATACAGCCAGGCTATCGCTATCAGGTACATGCCCTGGAATTTACCCGAACTTGCTGCCCACCAGCACACGGCTGCCATTTTTTGCGCCTAAGATGCACACAAGCCCATGCCCGGCATGGAGCCTGTTCAGGGAGACGACGATGACGCAGCAACCGTATTGGGGACTGGGCAGCGACCAGTTCCAGCAACTCAGCCAGATGACCCAGCAATGGATGGAGCGCATGCAGTCCATGCAGACCATGGCATCTCCCTTCAATGCGGTAGGCGCACCCCAGGGGTTTACCGCCGGTCTGGGGGCGCTGCCAGCGGGCACGCCCCCTGTCAGTTTTGACATGGCCAAGCTGCAGGCCATCCAGGCGCAGTACGCGCAAGCGGCCTTGGCGCTGTGGACCGAAGGCGCCAAGGGCGAGGTGGCCTTGCCCAAGGACCGCCGCTTTGCCGGCGACGCCTGGCAGCAAAACCCCGTCTCCACGTTCACCGCGGCCAGCTATGCGCTGCATGCCAAGACCATGATGGATATGGTCGATGCGGTGCAAGGCGATGAGAAAACCCGCGCGCGTGTCCGCTTTGGCGTGGAGCAGTGGCTGGCGGCCACGGCGCCCAGCAACTTCCTGGCCTTCAATGCCGAAGCGCAGCAAAAGGCGCTCGACACCCAGGGCCAGAGCATTGCCCAGGGCCTGCAGAACATGCTGGCCGACATGCGCCAGGGCCATGTCTCGATGACCGATGAGTCGCTGTTTGAAGTCGGGCGCAATGTGGCCACCAGCGAAGGGGCGGTGGTCTTCCAGAACGAGCTGTTCCAGCTCATCGAATACAAGCCGCTGACCGCCCAGGTCTATGAGCGGCCGATGCTGTTTGTACCGCCCTGCATCAACAAGTACTACATCCTCGATCTGCAGCCCGACAACTCGCTGATCCGCTACAGCGTGGCCCAGGGCCACCGCACCTTTGTTGTCAGTTGGCGCAACCCGGATGCCAGCCTGGGGGGCAAGGGCTGGGACGACTATATCGGCGGCGCGGTGCTCGAAGCGATCGAGGTGGTCAAGGCCATCTCCGGCAAACCCCAGATCAACGCCTTGGGCTTTTGCGTGGGCGGCACGATGCTGGTCAACGCGCTGGCGGTGCTGGCCGCGCGCGGCGATGACTCGGTGGCCAGCGCGACCTTGCTCACCACCTTGGTGGATTTCCAGGACACCGGCATTCTCGATGTATTCATCGACGAGAACTTTGTCAAGTTCCGCGAGCTGACGATGGGCCAGAACGGCCTGATGCCCGGCCAGGAGCTGGCCTCCACCTTCAGTTTTCTGCGCCCGGTCGATCTGGTGTGGAACTACGTGGTCGGCAACTACCTCAAGGGCGAGACGCCGCCGCCTTTCGACCTGCTGTACTGGAACAGCGATTGCACCAACCTGCCTGGGCCTTATTACGCCTGGTACCTGCGCAACTTCTACCTGGAAAACAAGCTGGTGCAGCCCGGCGCGCTCAGCGTCTGCGGTGAAAAGCTCGACGTTGGCAAGATCGACATGCCGATCTACATCTACGGCTCGCGTGAGGACCATATCGTGCCCATTGGCGCGGCCTACGCATCCACCCAGGTGCTGGGCGGCGACAAGCGCTTTGTCATGGGTGCTTCGGGCCATATTGCCGGCGTCATCAACCCGCCCGCCAAGAACAAGCGCAGCCACTGGCTGCGCGAGGATGGCCAGTTGCCCGCCGACATCGATGCCTGGATGGACGGCGCCGATGAGCTGCCCGGCAGCTGGTGGACGGACTGGAGCCAGTGGCTGGCCCAGCATGCAGGCAAAAAGGTGGCAGCGCCCAAAAGCTATGGCCGCGCGCGCACCGACTACCGGGAGCTGGAGCCCGCCCCCGGCAGCTATGTGCAAGCCAAGGCCTGACCTGGAAACCATAGCGGTCTGGTTGCAATTGCAGGGTCGCCAACCCCATGCTGCGGTGCAATAATCTGCAGCGCAGGGCCGTCTGAGACAACGGCATCCGTGCCCATTTTGAAAAGGAAGAATCATGGAAGACATCGTCATCATCTCCGCCGTGCGTACGGCAGTTGGCAAGTTTGGCGGCTCGCTGGCCAAGGTGCCTGCGACTGACCTGGGTGCCACTGTCATTCAGGAAGCACTGGCCCGTGCCAAGGTGGGCGCCGACCAGGTCGATGAAGTCATCATGGGCCAGGTGCTGGCCGCTGGCGTGGGCCAAAATCCCGCACGCCAGGCGATGATCAAGGCCGGCGTGGACAAGAAGACCCCGGCGCTGACTATCAACGCCGTCTGCGGCTCGGGCCTCAAGGCGGTGATGCTGGCAGCGCAGGCGGTTGGCCAAGGCGATGCAGAGATTGTCGTGGCCGGTGGCCAGGAAAACATGAGCCTCTCGCCCCACGTGCTCAACGGCTCGCGCGACGGCCAGCGCATGGGCGACTGGAAGATGACCGACACGATGATCGTCGACGGCCTCTGGGATGTGTACAACCAGTACCACATGGGCATCACCGCCGAGAACGTGGCCAAGGAATTCCATATCGACCGTGACAAGCAGGATGCCTTTGCACTGGCCAGCCAGCAAAAGGCAGCGGCTGCGCAGGACGCCGGCAAGTTCGACGAAGAAATCGTCACCGTGCAGATCCCGCAGCGCAAGGGTGACCCGGTGGCCTTCAAGGCCGATGAGTACATCAACCGCAAGACCAATGGCGAAGCGCTGGCGAGCCTGAAGCCCGCTTTTGACAAGACCGGCTCGGTGACGGCCGGCAATGCCTCGGGCCTCAACGATGGCGCTGCCGCGCTGGTGATTGCCAGCGGCAAGAAGGCCAAGGAGCTGGGTGCCGAGCCACTGGCACGCATCGCCGGCTTTGCCACCGTGGGCCTGGACCCCAAGATCATGGGCATGGGCCCCATGCATGCCGTGCGCAAGGTGCTGGCCAAGACCGGCTGGAAGGCCGAGGAGGTCGATCTGTTCGAGCTCAATGAAGCCTTTGCGGCCCAGGCCTGCGCGGTGAACCAGGAGCTGGGTCTGGACACCAGCAAGGTCAATGTGAACGGCGGCGCCATTGCGATCGGCCACCCGATCGGCGCATCCGGTGCGCGCATCTTGGTGACCCTGCTGCACGAGATGAAGCGCCGTGGCTCCAAGCGCGGCATCGCCGGCCTGTGCATTGGCGGCGGCATGGGCGTGGCGCTGGCGGTCGAGCGTCTCTAAGCCGTTCTTCCCCCGCATCGCTTGCATCGCAACCGCCTCTCGGGGCGGTTTTTTGATGTGCGCCCGTCGCCGCGCAAGACAGGGCTGAGGGCTTGGCAGGGCTGGTGCTTGTTCCGTCATTGAGGGCCATTGGACTGTCATAAAAATACCTGACTATGGCTGTCTGCTTCGTGATAGGGTTTGCGAGGATGCGGCGCGAAAACGATCAAAACCGCGCGTTAATGAGGCGCGTTTTTGTTGCAATAGCCGGTCAAAATCGCCGAAATTAAGGGCTACTGCAAGAAATTGTTCGCTTGGCGTAAACGAGCGTTTGCACACCTCGTTTCTTGGTTACAGTGGTAGTGCACAGGCATTTCAAGCAAAACCAAGGAGATGTGAATGAGTCAAAAAGTGGCCTACGTAACCGGCGGTATGGGAGGCATTGGGACGGCCATTTGCCAGCGTTTGCACAAAGATGGATTCAAGGTGATTGCGGGCTGCGGGCCCACGCGCGATTTCCAAAAATGGCTGGGCGAGCAAAAGGCGCTGGGCTATGAGTTCCACGCTTCGGTGGGCAATGTCGGCAACTGGGAATCCACCGTCGAAGCCTTTGCCAAGACCAAGGCGGAGCACGGCAGCATCGATGTGCTGGTGAACAATGCCGGCATTACCCGCGACCGCATGTTCATCAAGATGACGCCCGATGACTGGCAGGCAGTGATCGAAACCAACCTCAACTCCATGTTCAATGTGACCAAGCAGGTCGTCGCCGACATGGTGGAAAAGGGCTGGGGCCGCATCGTCAACATCAGCTCGGTCAACGGCGCCAAGGGCCAGGCGGGCCAGACCAACTACTCCGCTGCCAAGGCAGGCATGCACGGCTTCTCGATGGCCCTGGCCCAGGAGCTGGCCGGCAAGGGCGTGACGGTGAACACCGTGAGCCCCGGCTATATCGGCACCGACATGGTCAAGGCCATCCGCCCCGATGTGCTGGAGAAAATCGTTGGCACCATCCCGATGAAGCGCCTGGGCGAGCCCACCGAGATCGCGGCAATCATCGCCTGGCTGGCATCGGAAGATGGCGGCTATGCGACGGGTGCGGAGTTCTCGGTCAATGGTGGTTTGCACACCCACTGATCGCCACGGCAGCTACCCATGAAAAACGCGCCTCATAAGGCGCGTTTTGTTTTGTCTGGAGCGGGTGATGGGAATCGAACCCACATTATTTGCTTGGGAAGCAAGAGTCCTACCACTGAACGACACCCGCGTTTGCTGACATTGTATCCCTAGAAATCGCAACACCCGCTGCGCTGCTGCCGCATTGGCTACAGTCAGGTTGTGTGATTCAGTTCCCCTTTTTGCCAGGGAAAGCCCAGGCCTGCTTTTTCTCATCGAGCGGCTGCAGCTTCCATTTCTCCAGTTCGGCGTCGCGCTCGGTCTCGCGGCGCACATCGATGCGGCGAGCCGTGTGCTTGGCAACGACGGCGAGTTTTTGCAGATCGGTATCGCGCAGCGTCGGATCGGGCTCGGTGCTGAAGCAGCACAGGGTGCCGTAGATCTGGCCATCGGCGAGGATGATGGGGGTGCTCAGGTGGGCGCCAACGCGGAAAGGGGTGGCAGGGAGTTTGGCCGACTCGATGTGCTCTGCCGCATCATGCACCAGTGGCGGCAGGCGGCCGTCGAGCACGCATTGGCAGAAGGACTGCTCCAGTGAGGAGCCCCCACCGGTCTCGATCAAGGCCTTGTCGGCGCTGTGGTCCACATGCTTGAAGGTGCGCTGGCCATTGCGGATCTCGGAGACAAAGATCACGTCCATTTTCAGATGCTCGCGCAGGCCGTGCAGCACCTCTTTGACGTTCTGGTCGATCAGGTCATCGGCGCCTTCGGCCGTAGCCACCAGCAGCTCGCTCATCGATACTTCCAGCGCGTCAGGTGCGTAATCCCATAAATGAATGGCCATAGTTGTTCTCGCTATTTCCATGCGCTACCCGTTAGCGCATCCCGGTCGCGTTTGATGATAACGGCACTGAAAAGCGTGTGCATCCCTGGCAGCAGGATTGAATTACTCTTTTACATGGAAGCGAGCGCACACGCGGTGCTAGCTCCGCTAACCCGGATTCAAGCGGACTCGTCGATCCAGGTCAGGCGGCCCTGGCCGAGCTCATTCATCCTGGCGACAAAGTCAGGCGCCTGCGACGCGACCAACTCGATCTCGGCAAGCACATCATCGCCGTGGCTCACCTGCAGTAACTGCGCGTTGGCGCTGGCAACCTCGCGCCGCATGCCGCCTTCGAGCGCATAGGGCAGGCGGCATTGCAGGCGGGCCATCGCCTGGCGCTCGACTTTTTCTGCTTTCAGCATCGCCTGGGCAATGGCGTCGGTGTAGGCCCGCACCAGACCGCCGGCGCCCAGCTTGACGCCGCCAAAATAACGCACCACGGTCGCCAAGGCGCCTTCGATCTGCTGGTGGCGCAGCACATCGAGCATCGGGCGGCCGGCAGTGCCGCTGGGCTCGCCATCATCGACCGCAGCAGACTGCCCGCCCGCCATCAGCGCCCAGCAGACATGGTTGGCACCGGGGTGCTGCTCGCGCAGGCTCTGCACAATGACCAGGGCTTGTGCACGATCCTGCACGGGCTGAACGCAGCCGATGAAGCGGCTTTTCTTGATGAGCAATTCGCTGTGAACGGGCTGGGCCAGGGTGTAGGGCATGCGTTGCGTGGAGAAGACGTTTGCTTACACTGTCATGCGTCAACGTCGCCTAGATGTCATGCGTTAGACACATATCATTGTTTCAATGACGGGAGCGCTCCAGTGATGGAGTGGCTTGCCGCAGCGGAGACCTCAGGCGCAGCCAGGCTCGAGTCTACCCCGATTTTTCCAAGAACCATTTCATACCACCGACTGACACATTACCCGGGAGCGACCATGCAACACCAACTGCAAACCAATTTGGATTCCTTGAACAACCATGGGTTCGGACGTGCAGGTTTGGAGACGCCCGCCTATGTGACTGAAGTATTGGCAGCCCTGCCAACGACCCCCAGTGCCAATGACGATGGCAGCTATGTGGACCTGGCCCAGCGCGTGCGCGAAGGCGGTGAGTGGTAAGGCGCTGAGCAAGCGCGCCAGGATGGGCTACCGGTTAACAGACAGAACCCGCATCGCATGAGCGCCATAGGCAGCCTAGGCTGCCTTTTTTATTTGCGGTGCCATGCCCAGCCATGCGACAATGGCGGGCTATTTGATGCAGCGCAAAAAATGCGGTTTTAATACCCTCTGCTGGTGGCCATAGCCCTAGCCAGCCAGGGGCCGGTGATTATCCAAGCCTGGCGCCGCGCTGCAATGCCTTGACCGCCCTGGTCTGAACTGGGGCCTTGCCCCCGCAGATGCTTCCAAATACATAGCATCAATACCCGTACAAGTGCGCGCTACGGGCTATTTTTTTAGAATATCGGACCCCGCCACCCTGGCGCCGAGCCCCGCGTGCATTACTCCACGACTGTTGTTGCCCATGTCTGCCCCGATTGATGTTTCTTTTTTTGAACGTGCTGCCAAGCCGCTGACCAGCTACAAGCCGTACTGGGCCAAGCGCTTTGGTGCTGCGCCATTTCTGCCGATGAGCCGTGCCGAGATGGACCAGCTGGGCTGGGACAGCTGCGACATTATCCTGGTCACCGGTGACGCCTATGTGGACCATCCCAGCTTTGGCATGGCCGTGATTGGCCGCGTGCTGGAGGCCCAGGGCTTTCGCGTGGGCATCATTGCACAGCCCGATTGGCAAAGCGCCGAGGCCTTCAAGGCGCTGGGCAAGCCCAACCTGTTCTGGGGTGTGACGGCGGGCAATATGGATTCGATGATCAACCGTTATACGGCTGACCGCAAGATCCGCTCCGACGACGCCTACACGCCAGGCGATGTGGGCGGCAAGCGCCCGGACCGCGCTGCCATCGTCTACAGCCAGCGCTGCCGCGAAGCCTACAAGGATGTGCCGATTGTGCTGGGCGGCATCGAAGGCTCGCTGCGCCGCATTGCCCACTACGACTACTGGAGCGACAAGGTCCGCCGCTCGATTGTGGTGGACAGCAAGTGCGACATCCTGCTCTACGGCAATGCCGAGCGCGCGCTGGTCGAAGTGGCCCACCGCATTGCCGCGCGTGAGCCGGTCGAGAACATCACCGATGTGCGCGGCACCTCGTTTTTCCGCCGCGCATCGGAAGAGGGCTGGTTCGAGGTGGACTCCACCACGGTCGACGAGCCCGGTGAGGTCGAGCCCCATATCAACCCCTACATGACGACCAGCGAGCAGGCCGAAGCCCAGGGCCAGAGCTGCGCGAAGGAAGATGCGGAAAAGCAGGGCGCTGATGCGTCCACGGCCGCGCCCGCCGCAGCGGCCTGTGGCACGGCTGCAGGCGCTGCCAGCACCAGCGCACCCACGCTGTCGAATGTGCAGCCGCTGCAGTTTGTGCCCAACCTCTCGCTGCGCCACAAGTCCAAGATGCCGGCGCGCGACCGCACCGTGCTGCGCCTGCCCAGCTTTGAAGAGGTCAAGAGCGACCCGATTCTCTACGCCCATGCCAACCGCGTGCTGCACCTGGAGACCAACCCCGGCAACGCCCGCGCGCTGGTGCAGGCCCATGGTGAAGGAGCCACGGCCCGTGATGTGTGGATGAACCCACCGCCCATTCCGCTCACTACCGCCGAAATGGACTGGGTGTTTGGCCTGCCGTATGCCCGCAGCCCGCACCCGGCCTATGCCGACGAGAGCGGCAGCCATGAAGGCACGACCAAGATCCCTGCCTGGGAGATGATCCGCACCTCGGTCAACATCATGCGCGGCTGCTTTGGCGGCTGCACCTTCTGCTCGATCACCGAGCACGAAGGCCGCATCATCCAGAGCCGCTCGGAAGACTCCATCATCCAGGAGCTCGAAGACATCCGCGACAAGGTCAAGGGCTTTACCGGCACCATCTCGGACCTGGGCGGCCCCACGGCCAACATGTACCGCCTGGGCTGCAAGAGCCCGCAGATCGAAGCGGCCTGCCGCAAGCCCAGCTGCGTGTTCCCCGGCATCTGCCCGAACCTGCACACCGACCACGGTCCGCTGATCAAGATCTACCGCCGCGCGCGCAAGCTCCCTGGCATCAAGAAGATCCTGATCGGCTCGGGCCTGCGCTATGACCTGGCGGTCAAGTCGCCCGAGTACATCAAGGAGCTGGTGCAGCACCATGTGGGCGGCTACCTGAAGATCGCCCCCGAGCACACCGAGGCCGGGCCGCTGAACAAGATGATGAAGCCGGGCATTGGCAGCTATGACCGCTTCAAGCAGCTGTTTGAAAAGTTCAGCGAAGAGGCGGGCAAGAAGCAGTTTCTGATTCCCTACTTCATTGCCGCCCACCCGGGCACCAGCGATGAGGACATGATGAACCTGGCGATCTGGCTCAAGAAGAATGGCTTCCGCGCCGACCAGGTGCAGACCTTCTACCCCAGCCCGATGGCTACGGCCACCGCGATGTACCACAGCGGCCGCAATACGCTCACCAAGGTGCGCCGCCAGATGCGCGACGAGGCCGAGGAGCGCGTCGACATCGTGCGCGGTGAAAAGCGCCGCCGTCTGCACAAGGCGTTCTTGCGCTACCACGACCCCAACAACTGGCCGCTGCTGCGCGAAGCGCTCAAGACCATGGGGCGCTCGGACCTGATCGGCAATGGCAAGCAGCACCTGATCCCGACCTTCCAGCCGCTGGTCGATGGCAGCTACCAAAGCGCGCGCAAGAAAAACAGCACCAGCTCCAAAAGCGGTAGTGGCCTGGGCTATACCACCAACAAGGATGGCAAGGCTGTAGCGCTGGCACCGCGCCGCCCGCAGGAGCAGCAAGAGCCCAAGGGCGATGTGCGCTTTCGCAGTGCGCAGCCCAAGCCCGGTCAGCTGCTGACCCAGCACAGCGGCTTGCCGCCACGGGCTGGCGTGCGCGCTGGCGCGGGCAAGCCTGGCTTGGCCAAGAAGTCGGGCCCCGTGCGCAAGGGCAGCCGCTAAGACTGCGGTGTTGTTGCACCCAGATCGCCGCAAAGGCGCCAAGCGAAGGCTTGGCGCCTTTGTTTTTGGCGGGATGGGGAGGCAGCCACCGGCCAGCGTGCAGGAACGATGGTCTGCACAACCCTTGCCCCACGGGGCGGCCAAAGCAGGGGCTTTGGCAGCGGGGGGTTAGCCCATCAGCTTCTGCCCATGGCGGTGCAGTGCCGTAATGCCCGCAACCAACAGCAGCAAGCCGGCCCAGACGCCGCTGATCGGAATGGGTTTGCCTGCCACGACGCTGCCCGCCTCCAGGCCACTGGCATCCTGCTTGGCGGCAGCCTTGTGCGCGCCAGCGGCCAGCGCAACCCCCCAAGGGGCACTGCCTACCGTCACGGCGCCATGCACTTCCTGGGTGGCGGTATCGATGATGGACAGGCTATTGCGCTGCGGATTGCTCACATAGGCATGCGTCCCGGCCGGATGGAAGACGACATGCTGGGGTGTCTGGTCCACCTCGATCACAGCGGCCACCGCGTGGCTGGCAGTGTCGATGACCGACACGGTGCCGTCGCCGCTGTTGGTGACATACGCCTGGGTGCCTGCGGGGTGGAAGGCGATGCGACTGGGATGCAGGCCGACAGCGACCGTGGCGACGACGCTGTGGGTTCGCGTATTGATTACGGTGACACGGCCACGGGCTTCGTCTGACGCGCGGTTGACCACATAGGCTAGGTTGCCTGCCGGGTGTATCTTGATATCGCTGGCATCGGCGCCGACGCTGATGCGCTCGAGCACCGTGCCGCTGCTGGGGTCGATCACCGCCACTTTGCCGACATCGGGGTCGCGGTGTTGTTCGAGCGAATACAGGCGTGAACCATCGGGGTGGACGGCCATGCCGCGGGTGTTTTGGGGGCTGACGGGAAACATGCGCATGAGTTGGTGGGTGGCGGTATCAATGACGGCAATCGCGCCGCCGCCGGGCGTGGTGGTGTCGACATAGGCCAGGGCCCCGGAAGGGCTGAAGACCACATCGTTGCTGACATGGTTCAAAGCAATGCCTGTGAGCAACTGCTGCTTGTTCAGATCGAGTACCGCAATGGTGGCGGACCAGACGCTGGAGAGATAGGCCAGGCAGCCGTCCGGGCTGATGGCAATCTCCTGGGGCATGGCCATGCCGGCGGGGATGGTGGTGATGCTGCGCTTGCTCGCCACATCGACCACCGAGACATTGCTGTCATCGCGGTTGACCACATAGGCCAGTGGTGCGGCCTGGCCCAGGCCGAAGGCGCAGCACAGCGCCATCGCACTGGCCCAGCGCAAGCCCCAGCGTGCCCACCCTTTCAGATTGACTAACACGATTAGACGTATGAAATTAATTAATTATATTAATGTACATCATAAGTTGCGGCAAAACGCATGCTGATCCATCGAATCAAGATTGTTCGCAATCCGGGGCAGGCTTTCCCCGCGCAAGGGGGAAAGAGGCCGTCGCCTGTCCCGCAAAAGGCGGTGCCCAAGCGCTGGCCTGTGCAGCACAGCGCTCGCTGCGAAATGCGCATTTCGTGACTGCTTGCAACACGTCTCTTGCAGTGCGCCACTGACCAGGTGCTGCCGTGTCAGCAACGGTGGGCGGAATGCCGCCAGGGCTGCCTCGGCTAGTGCACGCGGCCCGTAGGCAGTGCCTCGGTAGTGTCGGAGAAGGGCTGGGGCCGTCCTACCGCATAGCCCTGCGCGTAGTCGATGCCCATGCCGCGCAGGGTGTCGACAATCTCGGGCGTGGATGCGAACTCGGCAATGGTCTTCATGCCCAGCGCATGGCCCAGGTGGTTGATGGCGTCCACCATCGCGCGGTGTGCAGGCTCATTGAGCATGTCGGCGACGATGGCGCCATCGATCTTGAGAAAGTCCACGGGCAGGTTCTTGAGCGAACCAAAGGACGAGACGCCAGCGCCAAAGTCATCCATCGAGAAACGGCACCCAATGGCCTTCAAGGCATTGACCAAGCGGATGGCGTTGGGCAGATGCGTGATGGCAGCAGTCTCGGTGATCTCAAAGCACAGCGTGCGCGGGTCCACGCCATAAAGGGCAATCTGCTCTTGCAAAAAGTCCAGCAGGCGCTCATCACCCAGCGAGGTGCCTGAGAGGTTGATTGCGCAGCAGGAGATCGCTGGGCGGTGCGCGGCTTTTTGCAGGCGGGCCAGGGTCTGCAGGGTTTGCTTGACCACCCAGCGGTCCACCATCGGCATCAGCCCATAGCGCTCGGCTGCTGGAATGAACAGCACGGGACTGATGATGTGGCCGTCGGGCAGGCGCATGCGTATTTGCACCTCGATGTGCAGGCCGCCCCCTGCGATATCGTCTGCGGAGGTGCTCAGCGCTTCAATGGTTTGTGCATACAGGCAGAAATGCCCACCTTCCAGCGCTGCCTTGATGCGTTCGACCCATTCCATCTCTCCGACATAGCGGGCAATTTCCTGGTCCACACCCGGGTCATAGGCATAGACATTGTTGCGGCCGCGCTGCTTGGCGCCGTAGCTGGCCATGTCGGCAACGCGCAGCACTTCTTCGACCGACGCCAGGGGTGCTGCGAGCTTGACCAGGCCAATGCTGATGCCTGCACTCAGACTGCGCTCACCCCACTGGATGCGCACATTCTGCGCGGCATCGCGGATCTGCTCGGCAATGCGCTTGGCGTCATCAAAGGAGCAGTGCTTGAGCAAAATGGCAAATTCGTCACCACCGACACGGGCCAGCGTGTCCCCGGCGCGCAGACAGCGCTGCAGCATGGCGCTCATCGCGCGCAGCATGGCATCACCTGCAATGTGGCCTGCGGTGTCGTTGATGACCTTGAACTGGTCCAGGTCCAGGTACATGATGGCATGGTCGCCCGGCGCTGCCCCAGCCTGTTTGGTCTGCTCCAGGAAGACGCCCAGCAGGCGCTCAAACTCATAGCGGTTGACCAGGCCGGTCAGCTGGTCATGGGTGGCCTGCCAGGCCAGCTCGCGGATATAGCTTTGCTCCTGGCTCACATCGTGCAGCACAAAGACTGCTTCGGTCGTGCCAGTGTCGTCCCCGATCGGCGTGAACGCGAGTTTGACCTCGCGCATATGGTGCTGCGCATCACAGAGCCGGAAAATCGTCTCGCGCGGGTGCTCGCGCCCTTGCAGGGCATCGGCGATGGCTGTTTGCACCAGCGCAATGCTGGTGCCCCTGTCGCCGTCTCTTTGGTTCGCCATAACAGCCGGAGGTGCATGCATGTGCTGCACCAGTTCGCTGGTCACCAGTTGCTCCAGGCTCATCCCCAGCAGCTCTTCGGCCGCACGGTTCATGTACATCACATGCCCGGCTGCATCGGTGGTGATGACCGCCTCGCCAATAGCGGCCAGCGTGGTGGAGGCGCGCTCCCTGACGAGATCCAGCGCATCTTCGGCGCGGGCTGTTTTGCGCTGCAGGCGCCAGGTATGGCCCATCAGCAGGCCCAGCATGGCCAGCGCAATGCCGATGTTGATGGACCACAGCCATTTGTTCATCGCCCGCGATGTATCGCCCAACACCTTGTTGAAGGCCCGCTCGGCCTCGGACAGCTGTATCTGCAGTGCATTGATCTGGGCCAGCCAGCTTTGCTTTTGCTCCGGGGTAGGGGGAGCCAGCTGCATGCTGGCATAGATATCGCCCGCCAGATTCTGCAGCTCCTGCAAAGGTTCATCGGCGTCTTGCCAACGGCCCAGCAGCTGGCCGATGGATGCGGTGTGCTTGAAATACACCGTCAGCCAGATCAGGGCATTGATCTCTTCGGGCTCATTGTGGCCTTGCAGCAGCAGCAGGGCCGCCTGGGGTCTGGCCGCATAGCCACGCTCTTCGAGCATCAGGCGCGCCTGCATGTCGCTCATTGGGATATGCAGGCCTTGGTGGAACTGCTCATAGGCGGCAGGGTCACCGCTCACCGCATAGCGTGCCAAGGCATAGGTCGCATCTTTCTGGCCCTTGCTCCACTGGCTCTCGCCAGAGCTGAATGCTCGCATCGCCCCCAGAATATGCAGGCTGGAAATGGCCAGCACGGTCTGCACGATCGCCAACGCCACAAAGGGCCAGATGCTCAGCAGCAAGCTGCGCTTGCCCTTGGGCAGGGCATAGCCTCGCACAGGCTTGGCGTCGCTATGCACCGTTGTCGGCATCGGCGGAGTCAGACGCGGCATGGCTGCCCCGCTAGGGATCCGAGATAGGCCAACCCCGCTTCCGGCTGGAGACGCGATCTGGAGGGCGGGCAGGGCAGGTCAGCAAACATGGTGGGCGCGGTGCGAGGACGGTGAGACAAAGACGGTCCCAAAAAAATCATTCAAGCATAGTAATATGCTATTTGATGACTGAGTCCTTTAAATTGTAGTTATTTGGGGTAAATACGGGGAATTTTTCACGGGTGGGGGAGACGGCAATATGTAAGCAATGTTGACCATTTCGCAGAGATGCGCAAGCACCATCATGGCATTCTTTGCGTCGCACGCTCTACCGCGATGGAGGCCAAGCCTTGGCACAATGGCTGCTGCGGCACAAGCCTCACCATCTATACAAGGAGCCACACAGCATGTCAGCACAGCGTCCGTTCAAGGTTTTGGGAATCCAGCAAGTAGCGATAGGCGGTACCGATAAGGAGCGCATGAAAAAACTCTGGGTCGACATGCTGGGCCTGGCACAAACGGGCAGCTTCCGCAGCGAGCGCGAGAATGTCGACGAGGATATCCTGGCGATGGGCCAAGGGGCCTTCGCTGTCGAGGTCGACATCATGCAGCCGCTGGACATCGACAAAAAGCCTGCCGTACACGCCACGCCCCTCAACCACATTGGTCTGTGGATCGACGACCTGCCCCAGGCCGTGGCATGGCTCACCGCCCGGGGCGTGCGTTTTGCGCCAGGCGGCATTCGTCCCGGCGCTGCAGGCCATGACATCTGCTTTTTGCATCCTAAGAGCAATGACGAGTTCCCCATCGCCGGCGAGGGCGTGCTGATCGAGCTGGTGCAGGCACCCGCCGATGTGATTGCGGCGCTGGGTTGAGGCGGTCTTCAGCATGGCGGATACCCCCACTTTTCAAGCCTGTGTCATCCCGGTGCTGCGCAGCTTCGACGCCCAGCGGGCTGCAGAGTTCTACCAGGAGTTTCTGGGCTTTGTACAGGACTGGACCCACCGCTTTGGTGACGACTTTCCGCTCTACCAGCAGCTGAGCCTGCGCAGCGCTGCGGGCCTGGCCTGCTTGCTGCATCTGAGCGAACACCATGGTGATGCCTGCCCCGGCAGCACGGTGCGCATTGCCTGGCCGCAGCTGCAGGCCTTCCAGCAAAGCTTGCTGGCCAAAAACTACCGCCATGCCAAGCCCGGGCTGGAGCGCATGCCCTGGGGCATGCTGGAGATGCGCATTGCCGATCCCTTTGGCAACCACCTGGTGTTCTTTGAGGAGCTGCCACCGGGACCAGAAGGTGCGGCTGCCTGAGACACTGCGCTGAGTCCCACAACCGCCGCACGCCGTTGCGGCTTTTTTATGCGCGATTTTTGCAAAGACCCTCAACGGCACTGGGGCTAAAACACGGCGCCCGTGTCAATAAACTCCCAAATTCTGCCAGTGGTATTTGGCGAATGGGGCCAAAGGTGGACGGCCATGGCCCCGATGGGCATCTGCCCGCGTTCCCGGCACCTTATCTGCAGCTATCTGTATGCCTTGTTACCGCGGCGGAGCCTTCTGCTCAATGCACAAAGCAGGTGGTTGGCTGCATATTGGCAGACATTGCAGCAATCTGTCTTCTTCATGCCTGCAATGCACCTGCAACAGCGCCTTAAGTTGACGGCCCAGAAAAGCTGCCAGACAGGGCCGGAAGAGCCGGTGACGCAAGGGGCCGATGCGGCCTGGTAATGGACACAATAACTGCCATACCCAGGCATACCGCACCGGGTAGCGATTGAGGAGATTTCCCATGTCCAGCCCCCATACCCCGGATACCGCCCTGTCAGCGGTGCATTGGCATCCCAGAGCTGCCGCAACCCAGCCGGCAGCCAAAGAGCCCTGGCCGGTGGCCCAAGTGCAAGCCCTGTTGGAGATGCCCTTCATGGCCTTGATGTTCCACGCGCAAACGGTCCACCATGCGCACTGGCCAGCCGGTGATATCGAGCTGGCCACGTTGCTTTCCGTCAAAACAGGGGGATGCCCGGAAAACTGCGGTTATTGCCCGCAGTCAGCGGCCTATGACACGGGGGTCAAGGCCGACAAGCTGATGGATGTGGCGGAGGTGGTGCGCGCGGCGCAAGCGGCCAAGGCGGCGGGTGCCAGCCGCTTTTGCATGGGTGCAGCCTGGCGTGCACCCAAGGACAGGGATATCGCCCAGGTCAGCGCGATGATCGCGGCGGTGAAGGCGCTGGGCCTGGAGAGCTGCGCAACCTTGGGCATGTTGGCACCCCACCAAGCGCAGGCGCTGCGCGATGCTGGGCTGGATTACTACAACCACAACCTGGATACCGGGCCGGACTACTACCGCGATGTGGTCAGCACGCGGCAGTACCAGGAGCGGCTCGATACGCTGGCCCATGTCCGCGCTGCAGGCATCAGCGTATGCTGCGGCGGTATTGTCGGCATGGGCGAGACGCCGGTGGACCGTGCCGCGCTGCTGGCCCAGCTGGCCAATATGCAGCCTTACCCGGAGTCCGTGCCCATCAACAGCCTGGTGCGCGTGCCCGGCACGCCGCTGGCCGATAGCGAACCGGTGGACCCGCTGGATTTTGTGCGGGTGATCGCCGTTGCCCGCATCGTTATGCCCAAGGCCCGCATCCGCCTGTCCGCCGGCCGCCAGCAACTGGGCGAGGCGGTGCAGACGCTGTGCTTTATGGCGGGCGCCAATTCGATTTTCTATGGTGACAAGCTGCTGGTCACCGGCAACCCGGAGGCCGACTGCGACGCCAAGCTGCTGGCCAAGCTGGGCCTGGCGAGCTTGAAAACTGCGGCCTGAGCGAGGCGCTTGGACACATCGGCGCAGCAGGTGAGCACAAAAAAGGCCAGCGCATGCTGGCCTGGTGCGGGTTGCGATGACGGGATCAGCGCCGGCCGCCTTGCGCTTTCAGCGCCTGCGCAATCTCGGTGACGAGGCCGGGGCCCCGGTAGATCAGGCCCGTGTAGATCTGCACCACATCGGCGCCGGCCTTGATCTTCTCGACCGCGTCGGCTCCGCTCAGGATGCCGCCCACGCCAATGATCGGGAACTGCGGGCCCAGCGCCGCGCGCAACTGGCGCACCACGGCATTGCTGGCCTCGAACACCGGGCGGCCCGAGAGGCCACCGGTTTCTTCTGCATGCTGCAGGCCTTGCACCGCATCGCGGCTGATGGTGGTGTTGGTGGCAATCACGCCATCCATGCCATGGGCCTTGAGGCTGTTGGCAATCACGATGACCTGCTCTTCGCTCAGATCGGGGGCAATCTTCAAGAACACCGGCTTGTGCTTGCCGTGCTCGCGTGCCAGCTGCTCGCGGCGCTGCACCAGCGCGCTCAGCAGTGCATCGAGCGCCTCATCGCTTTGCAGTGCGCGCAGGTTCTTGGTATTGGGCGAGCTGATGTTGACCGTGATGTAGTCGGCATGGGGGTAGACCGCATCGAGGCACTGCAGGTAGTCGCTGGTGGCGTTTTCGATCGGCGTGGCCGCATTCTTGCCAATATTGAGGCCCAGCAGCAAAGGCGATGCCTGCTTGCGAAACTGCGCCTTTTTCACATTGGCCACAAAGGCTGCCAGGCCTTCGTTGTTGAAGCCCAGGCGGTTGATCAGCGCATCGCGCTCAGGGATGCGGAACATGCGTGGCTTGGGGTTGCCGGGCTGGGCCAGCGGCGTGACCGTGCCCACCTCGACAAAGCCAAAACCCATGGCGCCCAGGCCATCGATGGCGCGGGCGTTCTTGTCCAGGCCCGCTGCCATGCCCACCCGGTTGGGGAACTGCAGCCCCGCCAAGGTGATGGGGTCGCTCACCCGGCTTTGGCGCCAGGCGCAGGCCAGCGGCGTGTTCTGGCCCTTGGCCAGCATGTCCATCGTGAAGTCGTGGGCAGCTTCGGGCTGCATGCCAAACAGAACGGCGCGGGAGAGGGAATAGGGGATCAGGGACATGGGATGGGATAATCAAGGCGTTATCTGTATTTTCGCTGATCTGATCGCACTACCATGACACAAGACGAATTAAAGGCCGAGGTTGGCCGCGCAGCCCTGCAGTATGTGGTTGCCGGAGAAATCGTAGGCGTGGGCACTGGCTCCACCGTGAACAAGTTCATTGATGCACTGGCCACCATCAAGGACCAGATCCCGGGCGCTGTCTCCAGCTCCGTGGCCAGCACCGAGCGCCTGCGCGCGCTGGGCATCCAGGTGCTGGATGCCAACGAGGTCGAGCGCCTCGCGGTCTATATCGATGGTGCCGATGAAATCGACCACCAGGGTTTCATGGTCAAGGGCGGCGGCGCGGCCTTGACGCGCGAGAAGATCGTGGCGGCGCTCGCCGACCGCTTTATCTGCATTGCGGACGCCTCCAAGCAGGTGCAGACCTTGGGCGCTTTCCCGCTGCCGGTGGAAGTCATCCCCATGGCTGCGGCCCAGATCGCCCGCCGCTTTGCTGCCAAGGGCGGCCATGCGACCATCCGCCTCAAGGATGGCCAGCCCCTGGTCACCGACAACGGCCAGCACATCCTCGATGTCACCGGTCTGGCGATTGCCGACCCTGCCGCCTTTGAGTCGGAAGTGAACCAGTGGCCAGGCGTCATCACCGTCGGCGTATTTGCGCACCAGAAAGCGGCTGTCTGCCTACTGGGCACCGAGCAAGGTGTAGAGACGATCGAGTTCTAAGCAGCCAAGCACAAAAGTAATGGCCCGACCCTGGCGCTGCCGGGTCGGGCCATTTTTTGTGCGGCGCGTGCTTGTCTCTAGAACACAATCCCTGTTGGATTGTTGGGCGTGACGCGATCGGGCTCCACGTTCTGGCTGCCCGGTGCCGGTGCGCTGCCGGGTTCTGCCGGCTGCGCCGCTGCTGGGGCCGCCGGTGCAATCACCTTGGGAATCAGCGGTTGCGCGGGGGTGGGGCGGTAGCTGGAGGGCAGCTTGGACTGGGCTGGGTAGCCGGCTGCGTCCAGATAAGCGCTCCAGTCGTTTTCATTAAAGCCACTCAGATGCTGGCTTCCCAGCGTGGCGAAGGGAATGGTGCCATCGGTGTTGAGCTTGCGCAGCGCCTGGATTTCGGCATTGGAGGTCACCGTCTTTTCTGCAAAAGGCACGCCCCGGGTCTGCAGGTAGCGGCGGGCCACATCACAGGCACCGCAGTCCTTGCTGGTGTAGAAGGTCAGCGGGTACTTGGTGGCCGCTTGTTTGACTTCCAGCGGCAGGTCATTGATCCGGGTACCCGCAGGCTCGGTGACAGCACCCGTCGATACCGATTGGCTCGGTGTGTCGGACGTGGGCGCGCGGTCCGAGAACGTGACCCGGCCATCGGGGCCCACAATGCGGTACACCGTTTGTGCGCTTGCCCAGCCTGCAGCGCAAGCGATTGCGGTGCCGACGAGCATGCTGCCCAAAGCCTTTGTCTTCATGCCTATCCCTCTCTATAGCTGTTGTAGCGCCATTATGCCTGCGCAGCACCCCAACAGGCGGTGGGCTGCGGTCTGCCGGGCACTGCAGGAGTGACCGGCAGGGGGCGGCCGGCAGACGGACCCGCTCAGGCCGTCAGCGGCTCGGCCATGCCCTGGTGGCGCAGCAGCGCATCGAGCTGGGGCTCTCGGCCCCGGAAGGCCTTGAACGATTCCATCGCTGGGCGGCTGCCACCGGCTTCCAAAATCGCATGCAGGTAGCGCTGGCCCACCTCGCGGTCCACCACATCGCTGCTGCCGCGCTTTTGCGCTGCTTCTTCAAAGCTGGCAAAGGCGTCGGCCGACAGCACCTCCGCCCATTTGTAGCTGTAGTAACCGGCTGCATAGCCACCCGCAAAGATGTGGGTGAAGGTGTTGGGCATGCGGTTGAAGTCTGGCTGGTCGAGCACCGCCACCTGGCGGCGCACATCGCGCATCACGCCGTAGATGGCGTCTGCATTGATGCCATCGCCCGACAGCTCGGTGTGGATGCGCATGTCAAACAGCGAGAACTCGATCTGGCGCAAGGTCTGCATGCCCGATTGGAAGTTCTTGGCCGCAATCATCTTGTCGTAGAGCGCGCGGGGCAGCGGCTCGCCGGTGTCGACATGGGCCGTCATATGGCGCAGCACTTCCCACTCCCAGCAGAAGTTTTCCATGAACTGGCTGGGCAGCTCGACAGCATCCCATTCCACACCACCGATGCCGGAGACATCGCGCTCGTTGACCTGGGTGAGCATATGGTGCAGGCCGTGGCCGGTTTCGTGGAAGAGGGTGATCACGTCGTCATGGGTCAGCAGCGGCGGCTTGCCATCGACGCCGGCGGCAAAATTGCAGACCAGGTGCGCGATCGGGGTTTGCAGCTCGCCGTTGTCCGGGCGCAGCCAGCGGGTGCGCACATCGTCCATCCAGGCGCCGCCGCGCTTGCCATTGCGGGCAGGCGGATCGAGGTAGAACTGGCCGACCAGCACGCCGTCGCGCTCGATGCGGTAGAAGGCCACGTCCTGGTTCCAGACCGGAGCGAGGTCGCCCTTGATCTGCACACCAAACAAGGTCTCGACAATGCGGAAGAGCCCAGCCAGCACCTTAGGCGCCGGGAAATACTGCTTGAGCTCCTGCTCGCTGAAGGCGTAGCGCGCCTCTTTGAGGTGCTCGCCAATGTAGCCCCAGTCCCAGGCCTGCGGGTTGTCCAGGCCCAACTCGGTGCGGGCATAGTCGCGCAGGTCTTGCACATCCTTTTGGCCATAGGGCTTGGCCTTGCTGGCGAGCTCCTGCAAAAATTCGAGCACCTGGGCCGACGACTGGGCCATCTTGGGCGCCACCGACAACTCGCCAAAGCTGGGATAGCCCAGCAGATGCGCTTCTTGCTCGCGCATCTTCAAAATCTCGACCATCAAGGGCGTGTTGTCGAGCTTGGTATCGCCAAACTCGCTGGCCCGCGTGGTGTAGGCGCGGTAGAGCTTCTCGCGCAAGGCGCTGCTCTTGGCAAACTGCATCACCGGCAGGTAGCTGGGGATCTTCAAGGTCAGCTTGTAGCCGGGCTTGCCTTCGGCCTCGGCCGCAGCGCGGGCGGCCTGGATGACGTCCTGCGGCACGCCAGCGAGCTCATCGAGCTCTGCGTAGTAGGCAAACTGGTCGGTCGCATCCATCGCGTTTTCGCTGTACTTTTGGCAGGCGATGGCGCTTTTTTCTTGCAGCTGCGCATAGGTCTCGCGCGCCTGGCCTTGCAGCTCGGCGCCGCCGAGCACAAAGTTGCGCATCGCGTTGTCCCAGGCCTGCTTTTGTTCGCTGTTCAGGCTGGCCGGGTCGATGGCCTTGTACTTGGCATACAGCGCCTCGTCGGCGCCCAGCTGCGTCCAGAAGGCGGTGACCTTGGGCATCTCGGCGTTGTAGGCGGCGCGCAGCGCAGGCGTGTCGGCCACCGAGTTGAGGTGGCCGACCATGCCCCAGGCCCGGCCGAGCTTTTCAGTGCTGACATCGAGCACCTTGGCGATTTCGTTCCATTGCGCCGGGAACCCGGGCGCCGTGACCGTCTTGAGGGCCGCTTCACTGTCGGCCAGAAGCTGGTCGATGGCGGGGGCGATATGTTCAGGTTGGACCTGGTCAAAGCGGGGCAGGCCGCTGAAGTCGAGCAATGGATTGGTCATGGTGCTGTATATGGGGCCTGGCGCCCTGCAATCAATGCCATGTTGGCACTTGGAACGTAATCACGATCCGGAGATCATTGCCTGTCATTTAAGCACAAAAAAAGCTGCTGGCACCGGCAAGGCGGATGCCAACAGCTATCGTTTTCATAGTTTTACCGCAGCGATAAATCGCCTCGGAATTGAGGCGATTTTGCGGAGATCAGGCGCGCTCGGCCGACTCCAGCGTATTGACCATCAGCATGGTGATGGTCATCGGGCCCACACCGCCGGGCACGGGGGTGATGTAGCCTGCGACTTCCTTGACGCCGTCAAAATCCACATCGCCGCAGAGCTTGCCTTCGGCATTGCGGTTCATGCCCACATCGATCACCACCGCGCCGGGCTTGACCATGTCGGCGGTCAGCACATTGAGCTTGCCCACCGCTGCCACAACGATGTCGGCCTGGCGCGTCATCGCAGCCAGGTCGGCCGTGCCGCTGTGGGTGATGGTGACGGTGGCGTTGGCCGCCAGCAGCATCATCGCCATGGGCTTGCCCACGATGTTGGAGCGGCCAATCACCACCGCGTGCTTGCCGCGCAGGTCCTTCATGCCGATCGATTCGAGCATCTTCATGCAGCCGTAGGGCGTGCAGGCCTTGAAGCCCACTTCGCCCACCATCAGCGCGCCGGCGCTGGCCACATGGAAGCCGTCCACGTCCTTCGTGGGCGAGATGGCTTCGATGACCTTGTGGTCGTCGATGTGCTTGGGCAGCGGCAGCTGCACCAGGATGCCGTGGATGCTCGGGTCGTTGTTGAGCGCCTCGACCCGGGCCAGCAACTCGGCCTCGGTCATGCTTGCGTCGTACTTCTCCAGCACCGAATGGAAGCCGCATTCTTCGCAGGACTTGACCTTGTTGCGCACATAGACCTGGCTGGCCTGGTTGTCACCGACCAGGATCACGGCCAGACCCGGAACGATGCCCTTGGCCTTGAGCTGGTCGGCTCGCGCCTTGACATCGGCACGCAGTTGCTGGGAGAGGGCCTTGCCATCGATCAATTGAGCAGTCATGTGGTCATCCAAAAAGGGTTGCGCGTGGTCCAGCAGCCGGGCGAGCCCCCAGCATGGCGCGCGGAATTGAAAAATGCGCCGTACCGAAGCCGGTACCGGCGCATTGCGCTTGGAGAAGCGTTGTTGGAACGTTGTCCCTAGGGCGCGAAGGCCGCTAATTTATCACGTTGCCTTGGCCGCTGCATTCGAGCCCAGCGCAATCTTGAGCAGATCAGCGACGGTATTGGCGCCCAGCTTTTCCATGATGTTGGCGCGGTGCGCCTCGACGGTCTTGATGCTGATGCCCAGGTCATCGGCGATCTGCTTGTTCAGGCGGCCGGCCACAATGCGCTCGAGCACCTGCGACTCGCGTCCGGTGAGCTTGGCCAGCAGTGCATCGCGGCTGGCCGCTTGCTGGTGGCCAGCGAAGGCATCGCGCGCCTGGTCGAGCATGCGCTCGACCAAGGCATCGAGCTGGGCTTCGTCAAAAGGCTTCTGGATGAAATCCATGGCGCCTTTTTTCATCGTGTCCACGGCCATCGGCACGTCGCCGTGGCCGGTGATGAAGACGATGGGCAGCGGCGACTTGTTCTCGATCAGGCGGTCCTGCAGTTCCAGACCACTCATGCCACCCATGCGGATATCGACAATCAGGCAGGCGACCTCGCGGGCATCGTAGCGTGCCAAGAAGGATTCGGCCGAATCAAAGCAGCGCACCCGGTAATCCTTGCCCTCCAGCAACCATTGAAGCGAGTCACGCACCGCCTCATCGTCATCGACTACGTAGACCGTGCCCTTTTTGGGGATCAAGCTCATGCACAATTCCTTCTATCAGTATGGGTATAGCGCTGGCTATTCAGCCGACTCCGCGGGGCTGGCCACCGGAATCCAAAAGCTGAAATTACAACCTGTCACCTCCGGACCATTGTAGAGGTTCTCGGCCTGCATCCGGCCATGGTGAGATTCGACAATGCTGCGGCAGAGATTGAGACCGATTCCCATGCCTTCGCTCTTGGTAGAGAAGAAGGCCTGGAACAGGCGCTCCAGTGCTTCAGGTGACAGGCCGCGCCCCGTATCTTGAACGGAAAACTCTATCACATCCGTGGCGTCGATCTTGCGAGGCACGACGCGCAGTTCCACCATGCGCTGGTGGGCCGGGCGCTCGGCGTTGGCAATGGATTCGGCGCCGTTCTTCATCAGGTTGATGAGCACCTGCTCGATCAGGATGCTGTCGACCTTGACCTTGGGCAGGCGTGCGGCAACGTGGTGCGAAAGCCGCACATTGTGGCGCTTGAGCTCGATCGAGCCCAGCTCCACCGCTTCGCTGACGATGTCGCTGACATCGGCCAGTGCCCGGTTGGGCTCGCTGCGTTTGACAAAGGAGCGGATGCGGTGGATCACCTGGCCGGCGCGTTGCGCCTGGTGCGCGGTTTTCTCCAGGGCCCCGAGCAGCGCTTCTTCGCTCAGGCTCCCGTTCTTGACGCGGGTGATCATGCCCGAGCAGTAGTTGCTGATCGCTGAGAGCGGCTGGTTTAGCTCGTGCGCCACGCTGGACGCCATCTCGCCCATGGTCACCAGGCGGCTCACGGTGGCGGCCTTCTCCGCCTGGCGGGCCGATTGCTCCTCAGCCTGGCGGCGTGGCGTGATGTCAGTGGCAATCACCATCTGTGCCAGGCGCCCGTCCACCCAGTTGAGGTAGCGCGAGCGCACTTCCAACCATTTGCCCAGCTCGGCGATATAGATCTCGGCATTGCCGCTGACGGCAGTGGTGATCTCGTCACTGGGCAGGCCCATCAGCCCGTCTTCGTCGTCCATGCTGGTGCTGGCATTGCTGTTGCTGGGCAGCACACCGGCCTGGGCCACCAGTTGCAGATGGCCCACCGTTTGCGAGCCAAACCATTGGCGGTAGAGCTTGTTGGCAAACAGCAGCTCGGCACTGCCCAGCGGCGCGACCGACACCGAGGCGTCCAGCGCCTCGAGCACGATGGTGAAGCGCTCATAGGACGCCGAGAGTTGCTCGCGGATGCGGTTGGGCTCGGTGATGTCGGTCATCGAGGTCATCCAGCCGGTCTGGCGGCCGTGGCCGTCGATCAGCGGCGAGACATAGAGCCGCGCCTCGAACATCGTGCCGTTCTTGCGCTTGACCCGCATCTGGAAACCACCGGGAAACACCTTGCCGCTCATCTCGTCGATCAGCATGTCGTGGTAGGTGCTCTGGTCGCCCTCGGGCCAATAAGGGTAGGGCGGGAGCTTGCCCACCAGCTCTTCTTCGCTCCAGCCGGTCATCTGGCAAAAGGCGGCGTTCACATAGGAGATACGGCCTTGCAGATCGAGCGCACGCATGCCCGTGAGCACACTGTTTTCCATCGCCCGGCGGAAATTGGTCTCGCCCTGCAGCGCTTCTTGCGCGCGTATGCGCTTGCGGGTGTGGCGCCAGGTCGCCACCAGCAGCCAGGCGGTCATAAAGCTCAGCACACAGACCAGCCAGAACAGGCCGTTGCTGACCAGGCCGAGCGAGGTGTGGTAGCCCTGGGCACGCAGCTTCAGACTGTTGCCTACGGGCGCGACCGGCATCTCGAATTCATTGGGCGCTGCGCGCCAGGGCAGCAGCCGCTGGGCCGCGACACGCGGGGTCAGCGGTGTGCCGGCCAGCGTCGTGCCCTTGCCGTCCTGCAAGGTCACCGCATAGCGGGCCAGGATCTCGGTGGGTGTGCCGTAGCGCAGCAGGTTGTCGATCGAGAACTCGGCCAGCAGCACGCCGCCAAAGCGGCCCTTCTGGCTGATGGGCACCTCCAGCAGCAGCATGGGCGCCGTCTCGCTGGTGGCCAAAGGCTGCGAGAAGACCGGTTGCTGCAGGTCGCGCGCCATCTCAAAGAGCTCGAGCAGCTCCTTTTTCTGGATCACTTCGTCCAGGGTGAGCAGGTTCTCGGCCGCGACGCTCGGGCCAAACTGGGTGGCACGCACCTGGCGGCCGGTATCAATCCAGGTCAGCGCCTGCAGCTCGGCGTACTGGCTGATCAAGGTGTCGGCCCGGTCATTGAAGCCGTTCTTGTCGACGTCCTGGTTGCCCACGTCGCGGGCCAGGCGCATCAGCTGCTCCTGGCGCTCCGATAGGCGCAGCCGGATGCGCTGCTGGGCATATTCCACATCGCGGCGCATGGCCTCGCGTTCACGCTCAAGCTCTTCGCTGCGCAGGTACCAAAAAGCGGCCACGATGGCGATGAAAAACATCACCACGGCCACCAACGGCGCAATGGCCGCATAGCGGTCTTGTCTCGAAGGTGACAGCCCGCGCCACCAAGTCTGCCACATCTGCACCAAACGGGGTCGGCTGTTCGGGGGCGGGGTGGCGGGGCGCTCGGTCGAATTCATGGTGGCTGAGTGTAGACCAGGGCGGGGCGGCCATACCCTGATGCTGGACAAATCGCTGATCTTGTCCCCGATGTGTCCTTCTGTAGCGCCCATGCATTGTGCGTTTGCAGCAATTTCCCATAATATGAAAATGAAGACCGCTATTTGAAATCTTCAAAAAATGTGAGAAACTCTGGCACAGTCATTCATAGCAGATCACTTGAAGGAGACGCGAGCATGTCCGAACCATCCGAACAAAAAGCCGTCAACGGCCCCACCCGCACCGACGACCAAGAAACCCGAGAATGGATGGACGCGCTGTCCGCTGTGATCGACCGTGAAGGCGCAGATTACGCCCACTCGCTGATCGAGCAATTGCTCGAGCACGCGCGCCAGAACAGCGTCGATCTGCCTTTCTCCGCCAAGACCGGTTACGTCAACACCATCGAGACCGAGCAGGAAGCGCGCAGCCCCGGCAACCTCGAGATCGAACAACGCCTGCGCGCCTACATGCGCTGGAACGCCATGGCCATGGTGGTCAAGGCCAACCGCATTCACCCGCCAGAAGGTGGCGACCTGGGTGGCCACATCGGCTCCTTCGCGTCGCTGGCCAGCATGTTTGGTGCCGGCTTCAACCATTTCTGGCATGCCGAGAGCGACAACCACGGCGGTGACTGCCTCTACATCCAAGGCCACGTATCGCCCGGCATCTATGCCCGCGCCTACCTCGAAGGCCGTATCAGCGAAGAGCAACTGCTCAACTTCCGCCAGGAAGTGGATGGCAAGGGTCTGTCGAGCTACCCCCACCCCAAGCTGATGCCCGATTTCTGGCAGTTCCCCACCGTGTCCATGGGCCTGGGCCCCATCATGGCGATCTACCAGGCGCGCTTTTTGAAGTACCTGCACGCCCGCGGCATTGCCAACACCGAAAACCGCAAGGTCTGGGTGTTCTGCGGCGACGGCGAAATGGACGAAGTCGAATCCTTGGGCGCGATCGGCCTGGCCGCGCGTGAAAACCTCGACAACCTGATCTTCGTGATCAACTGCAACCTGCAGCGCCTGGACGGCCCGGTGCGCGGCAACGGCAAGATCATCCAGGAACTCGAAGGCGAGTTCCGCGGTTCCGGCTGGAACGTGATCAAGCTGATCTGGGGCAAGGGCTGGGATGCCTTGCTGGCCAAGGACCATGACGGCGCGCTGCGCAAGATCATGATGGAATGCAACGACGGCGACTACCAGGCGTTCAAGGCCAACGACGGCGCTTATGTGCGCAAGAACTTCTTCGGCCGCGATCCACGCACCCTGAAGATGGTCGAGCACATGAGCGACGACGAGATCTGGAACCTGCAGCGCGGTGGCCACGATTCGCAAAAGGTCTATGCCGCTTTCCACGCTGCGCAAAACCACCAGGGTCAGCCCACCGTCTTGCTGGTCAAGACCGTCAAGGGCTTTGGCATGGGCAAGGTCGGTGAGGGCAAGAACAACGTCCACCAGACCAAGAAGCTGGCCGATGAGGACATCAAGGCCTTCCGCGACCGTTTCAATATCCCGATCCCCGACAGCCAGATCGCCGACCTGCCTTTCTACAAGCCAGCCGACGACACCCCGGAGATGAAGTACCTGCACGAGCGCCGCAAGGCCTTGGGTGGCTACCTGCCCAAGCGCCGCGAAAAGGCCGACGAGCAGTTCACCGTGCCTGCGCTGGACACCTTCAAGGCCGTGCTTGAAGCCACGCCAGAAGGCCGTGAGATCTCGACCACGCAGGCCTATGTGCGTTTCTTGACCCAGCTGCTGCGCGACAAGGAAATCGGCCCCCGCGTGGTCCCGATCCTGGTGGACGAGGCCCGTACCTTTGGTATGGAAGGCCTGTTCCGCCAGATCGGCATCTACAACCCGCATGGCCAGCAGTACACCCCGGTCGACAAAGACCAGGTGATGTACTACAAGGAAGACACCAAGGGTCAGATCCTGCAGGAAGGCATCAACGAAGCGGGCGGCATGTCCAGCTGGATTGCAGCGGCAACCAGCTACAGCCATAGCAACCGCATCATGATTCCGTTCTACATCTACTACTCGATGTTCGGATTCCAGCGCATTGGCGACCTGGCCTGGGCCGCAGGCGACCTGCAGGCGCGCGGCTTCTTGCTGGGCGGCACCTCGGGCCGTACCACCTTGAACGGTGAAGGTCTGCAGCACGAAGACGGCCACAGCCATATCCTGGCGGGCACGATCCCCAATTGCATCAGCTACGATCCGACCTTCTCGCACGAAGTGGCGGTGATCATGCACGAAGGACTGCGCCGCATGGTGCAGAACCAGGAAAACATCTTCTACTACCTGACCCTGCTGAACGAAAATTATGCGATGCCAGGCCTCACGCCCGGCACCGAGGAAAAGATCCTCAAGGGCATGTACCTGTGCAAGGCCGGTGGCGCCGGTGACTTGCGCGTGCAGCTGCTGGGCTCGGGCACCATCCTGCGCGAATCCTTCTTTGCGCAAGAGCTGCTGGCTGCCGACTGGGGCGTGACTGCCGACGTCTGGAGCTGCCCATCGTTCAACGAACTGACCCGCGACGGCCAGGACGCAGACCGCTGGAACCTGCTGCACCCGCTGGAAACCGCCAAGGTGCCGTTTGTGACCGCCGAGCTGGCGGGCAGCACCGGCCCGGTGATCGCCTCGACCGATTACATGAAGTCCTACGCCGAGCAGATTCGCCCCTTCATCCCCGCTGGCCGTACCTACAAGGTGCTGGGCACGGACGGCTTTGGCCGCTCGGACTTCCGCCGCAAGCTGCGCGAGCACTTCGAGATCGACCGCCACTACATCGTGGTTGCCGCCTTGAAGGCGCTGGCCGAAGACGGCAAGCTGCCCGCGCAAAAGGTCGCCGATGCGATTGCCAAGTACGGCATCAACGCCGACAAGATCAACCCGCTGTACGCCTAAATTGCACCAGGAGACACCACAATGGCATTGATTGACATTCAAGTCCCCGATATTGGCGACTTCGCAGAAGTGGGCGTGATCGAGTTGCTCGTCAAGCCCGGTGACACCGTCGCCAAGGACCAGTCGCTGATCACCGTCGAGTCCGACAAGGCCTCGATGGAGATTCCGTCCAGCCACGCTGGCGTGGTCAAGGAAATCGTCGTCAAGATTGGCGACAAGGTGGCCGAAGGCTCGGTCATCATCAAGCTCGAAGCGGCCGATGCAGCTGCTGCCGCACCCGCTGCGCCGGCACCGGCTCCCGCCGCTGCGGCAACCGCTGCTGCGGCTGCACCTACGCCTGCACCCCAGGCTGCTGCTGCGCCTGCGGCCTCGGGCCCGGTCGAAGTGAAGGTCCCCGATATCGGTGACTTCAAGGACGTGGCCGTGATCGAGCTGCTGGTCAAGGTGGGCGATACCGTCACCGAAGAGCAGTCGCTGTTCACCGTCGAGTCCGACAAGGCCTCGATGGAAATCCCATCGCCTGCCGCTGGCGTGGTCAAGGAGCTCAAGGTCAAGATTGGCGACACCATCAATGTCGGTGATCTGGTCGCCATTTTGGAGGGCAGCGCCGCTGCTGCACCAGCGTCCGCACCCGCAGCGCAAGCCCCCGCAGCTGCTGCGCAAGCCCCCGCAGCTGCTGCGCCGGCCCCCGCTGCCAGCGCACCGGCCCCTGCTGCAGCACCTGCCGCTGCACCGGCTGCAGCCGTGCCCGCCCACAACCCCACCGTGCCGCCCTCGGGCGCGATGCCTTATGCATCGCCATCGGTGCGCAAGTTTGCGCGTGAGCTGGGCGTGCCGCTGGACGAGGTCAAGGGCTCGGGCAACAAGGGCCGTATCACCGCCGATGACGTGCAAGCCTTCACCAAGCAGGTGATGGCCGGTGCCGTGCAGACGAAGGCACAGGCGGCCAAGGCGCCCGCTGGTGGCGGCTCTGGCGCAGGTCTGGATCTGCTGCCATGGCCCAAGGTTGATTTCAGCAAGTTCGGCACCGTCGAGCGCAAGGACCTCTCGCGCATCAAGAAGATCTCGGGCGCCAACCTGCACCGCAACTGGGTGATGATCCCGCACGTCACCAACAATGACGAGGCCGACATCACCGAGCTCGAAGCCTTCCGCGTCTCCACGAACAAGGAAAACGAGAAGAGCGGCGTCAAGGTCACCATGCTGGCCTTCGTGATCAAGGCCCTGGTCTCTGCACTCAAGAAGTTCCCTGAGTTCAACACCAGCCTCGATGGCGACACCCTGGTCTACAAGCAGTACTTCAACATCGGCTTTGCGGCGGACACGCCCAATGGCCTGGTCGTGCCGGTGCTCAAGGATGCCGACAAGAAGGGCATCATCCAGATCAGCGCAGAAATGGGCGAGCTGGCCAAGAAGGCACGCGACGGCAAGCTGGGCGCAGCCGACATGCAAGGCGGCTGCATCTCCATCTCGTCGCTGGGCGGCATTGGTGGCACGCACTTCACGCCTATCGTGAATGCCCCTGAAGTGGCCATCCTGGGCCTGTCCAAATCGGCGATCAAGCCGGTCTGGGACGGCAAGCAGTTTGTGCCACGTCTGATGCTGCCGCTGAGCCTGTCGTACGACCACCGCGTCATCGACGGCGCCTCGGCCGCACGCTTCAATGCCTACCTGGGCCAGGTGCTGGCGGACTACCGCCGCATCATCCTGTAATCGGAGACGCACACTATGGCAATCGTAGATATCAAAGTCCCCGACATTGGTGATTTCGCTGAAGTGGGCGTGATCGAGCTGCTGGTGCAGCCTGGCGACACCGTCGCCAAGGACCAGTCGCTGATCACCGTCGAATCGGACAAGGCCTCGATGGAGATCCCGTCGAGCCATGCTGGCGTGGTCAAGGAGCTCAAGATCAAGATCGGTGACAAGGTCGCTGAAGGCTCGGTGATCCTGTCGCTGGAAGCCGCAGAAGGCGCAGCCGCTGCCCCCGCAGCTGCTGCTGCACCTGCAGCCTCGTCGCCCGCTCCGGCCCCTGCAGCAGCGGCGCCTGCTGCGGCAGCGCAAGCTGCAGCGCCGGCACCGGTGGCCAGCAACTACAGCGGCCAGGTCGATGAAGACTGTGACGTGGTCGTGCTGGGCGGCGGCCCAGGCGGCTACTCTGCGGCCTTCCGCGCGGCCGATCTGGGCCTCAAGGTGGTGCTGATCGAGCGCTACAAGACCCTGGGCGGCGTCTGCCTCAACGTGGGTTGCATCCCATCGAAGGCACTGCTGCATGTGGCTGCCGTGATGGACGAGGTCAAGCACCTGGAAGTCGCCGGCGTCAAGTTCGCCGCGCCCGAGGTCAATATCGACCAGCTGCGCGCCCACAAGGAAAAGGTCATCGGCAAGCTGACCGGCGGTCTGGGCCAGATGGCCAAGATGCGCAAGGTCACGATCGTGCGCGGCTATGGCAATTTCGTCAGCGCCAACCACATCGAAGTGCAGGAAACCTCGGGCGACGGCCAGGACAAGACCGGCGCCAAGAAGGTGGTGCAGTTCAAGAAGGCCATCATCGCTGCGGGCTCGCAGGCGGTGCATCTTCCCTTCATGCCCAAGGACGAGCGCGTGGTCGATTCCACCGGTGCACTCGATCTGAAGGCGGTGCCCAAGCGCATGCTGATCCTGGGCGGCGGCATCATCGGCCTGGAAATGGGCACCGTCTACAGCACGCTGGGCGCACGCCTGGATGTGGTCGAGATGATGGATGGCCTGATGCAAGGCGCTGACCGCGATCTGGTCAAGGTCTGGCAAAAGATGAACGCGCCGCGCTTTGACAACATCATGGTCAACACCAAGACCGTGGCTGCCGAAGCGACGCCCGAAGGCAT
The DNA here is from genome assembly GCF_037479315.1 of Comamonas sp. MYb69. NCBI lineage: Bacteria > Pseudomonadati > Pseudomonadota > Betaproteobacteria > Burkholderiales > Comamonadaceae > Comamonas > Comamonas sp. MYb69. The sequence continues at coordinate 270,879 of NZ_JBBGZG010000005.1, read as the reverse complement.
CAAGGTCTCGTTCGAGCCTGCCAAGGACGGCGTGACCGTGCCCGAACCCCAGGTCTACGACCTGGTGCTGCAAGCCGTGGGCCGCACGCCCAATGGCAAGAAGATCGGCGCAGAGGCTGCAGGCGTGTCCGTGACGGACCGTGGCTTTATCAATGTCGACATCCAGATGCGCACCAATGTGCCCAACATCTTCGCGATCGGCGACATCGTGGGCCAGCCCATGCTGGCACACAAGGCCGTGCACGAAGCGCATGTGGCCGCTGAAGTGATCGCTGGTGAGCTGCAAGGCAACAAGGAGCTGGCCGCTGCCGCTTTCAATGCCCGCGTGATCCCATCGGTGGCCTACACCGATCCCGAAGTGGCATGGGTGGGTCTCACCGAAGACCAGGCCAAGGCCCAAGGCATCAAGGTCAAGAAGGGCCTGTTCCCCTGGGCTGCGTCGGGCCGCGCCATTGCCAATGGCCGCGACGAAGGCTTTACCAAGCTGCTGTTTGACGACTCGCCCGAAGCCCATGGCCACGGCAAGATCCTCGGCGGCGGCATGGTTGGCACGCACGCCGGCGACATGATCGGCGAGATCGCCCTGGCCATCGAGATGGGTGCAGACACCGTGGACATCGGCAAGACCATCCACCCGCACCCCACCTTGGGCGAGAGCATTGGCATGGCCGCAGAAGTGGCCCATGGCACCTGCACCGATGTGCCGCCTGTGCGCAAGTAAGACCAGCCGGTCTTGAGCCGCTCTGCAAAAGACAGCCTACGAGCTGTCTTTTTTTGCCTGTGCGCCCAGCGTTCAATGCCGTGCAGACCACGGCATGGGTTTACTCATAGTCAAACTCCGCCCGGTAGTCATCCAGGTCGATACCTTCAGCGCGCAGCGGCTCCACCAGGCGAAAGCGTGTGACCTTGGCCGATGCGGTGATATAGCCTTTGATGACCCAATCGCGGGTGACGGGGCTGCGCGCCTCTTGCGCCAGTTGCTCGATGACGCGGGTGGTCTTGCGCCGGGCCAGCATGCGAAAGAACGCCGGCACATGGGCGAGCAGGCGTTGCAGCAGGTCCTCGGCATCGGCGGTCCATTCGCCTTGCTTGGGCAGCTCGGGCACAAAGCCCCATTCGTCTTCGGTCAAGGCGCGCCAGAGCACGATGGCATGGCCATCGGCATCGCTCACACAGGCCATTTCTTCCAGCTCGGGGGTGCGCATCGGCGCATAGCGAGAGCTGCTGCCTGCCGCCAACAGGGCTTGGTAGGCCTGGGCCACATCGGCCACCTGCAGGCGCAGGCTTGTCTGCGACTCCACCTTGGGCACCTGCAGCAGCCGCAGCAAGGCGCTGCCGGTGTCGATATCAACATAGCCCTCGCCGCTGCGCGCAGCGGCAAAGCCGATCACATCACGCCAGAGATGCGTGGCCTTTTCCAGATCGCTGCAGGGAAGGACAAGGTGGCTGATTCCGAAAAACATGGCATGCGGGGATAAAAATAACAGCGCCGATGATAGCCGCCCGGGCAGTGCTTTGATCAGAACTGATCATGGATGTCATTTCTGGCAGAGCCACTGGCAGTTGTCTTGGAGACAGCCCAGGCTGCCCATTCGCCTCTGGATGGGCGAAGATCCCGGCTAAACAAAGCTTGCGCAGCGCATCGGCACTTCTCGCCAATGCCGCTGCAGCCCATCAGGAGACCCAACCCATGACCCCCCACGCGCTCACTTCTGCTGCCGCATTGGCGATGGCCGCTAGTTTGGCCGTTGCAGCCAGCCCGGCCCTTGCTGCCTATCCGGACAAGCCCATCAAGCTGATCGTGCCGTTCCCGCCCGGCCAGGCCACCGATATCTTTGCCCGTGCGCTGGCCGACATGCTGGGGCAGAAGCTCGGCCAGCCGCTGGTGGTAGAGAACAAAGCCGGCGCGGGCAGCAATATCGGCTCCGAGCAGGTGGCGCGCAGCGCGGCCGACGGCTACACCTTGCTGGTCGCGGGCAGCGCGATGGCGGTGAACCAGACCCTGTACAAAAAGGTGAACTTCGATCCCCGAGTGGACCTGGTCGGCATCAGCTTGATCGCCAAGGTGCCCCTGGTCTTTCTGGCCAACCCGGCCAGTGGCATCAAAAGCATGAACGACCTGGTCGCCAAGGCCCGCGCAGAGCCGGGCAAACTGAGCTATGCCAGCGCCGGCATTGGCGGCACCCAGCATTTGAGCGCGGAGATGGTCAAGGCCCGCGCGGCGCTGCAGATCGAACATATTCCCTACAAAGGCAGCGGCCCGGCCCAGGCGGATTTTCTGGGCAACCAGGTGCCGCTGATGGTCGATTCGGTCACCGCCGCATTGGCCAATATCCAGGCCGGCAAGGCCGTGCCGCTGGGGGTGACGTCTGCCACGCGCTCCAGCCAGCTGCCTCAGGTGCCCACGATTGCTGAATCGGGCCTGCCGGAGTTCAAGGGCTTTGAGGCCGTGGGCTGGCTGGGCCTGATGGCTCCCAAGGGCACGCCCAAAGCCATCGTCGACAAGCTGAACCAAGAGACGGTGGCCATCCTCAGCAGCCCCGAGATGCAGAAGTTCATCCGCGACCGGGGCTCCGAGCCCGCGCCGACCAGTGGCCCGGAGATGGACCGCTTTGTGGCCAGCGAAATCGCCGAGTGGGGCAAGGCAGTCAAGCAGTCGGGCGCGACGGTGGAATAGGGCTACCACCGGGGCTCGCAGCCAGAGTCCTTACGCGCCACCGACCATGTCGCCCAGGCGTCGCGGCGCCTGGCTGCGCTTTTCTACACTCTTTGTCGCCTATAGACCGAAATGGAGACAAAGATATGGTGTTGACGCGCAGAAGCATGCTGCAAGCGGGGGCTGCCACGGCAGCCGGTGCATGGATGGGGGCGGGCGCATCGCTGGCCCATGCCAGCAAGACCTTTCCCACCCGGGCGATCAAGCTGGTAGTGGCTTTTCCGGCCGGTGGGCCGACCGATCTGACGATGCGCCAACTGGCCGAGAACGCCGCCAAGGTGCTGGGCCAGCCGATTGTGGTGGAGAACCGCCCCGGCGCTGCTGGCTCGCTGCCCGCAACCCAGCTGCAGAACACGGCAGCGGATGGCTACACCATCGCCCAGCTGCCGATGAGCGTGATGCGCCTGCCCTTTACCACCGGCCTCAAATGGAACCCGGTGGAGGACCTGAGCTACATCATCAATGTCACCGGCTATGCGTTCTGCATGGTGGCCAGCACCCAGTCCGGCCTCAAGAGCTGGCAGGATGTGGTGGCCTGGGCCAAGGCCAATCCTGGCAAGCTGACCTTGGGCAATACCGGCACCTACACGTCCCCCCACGTCACCTCGGCCATCATTGCGCAGCAGCTGGGCCTGGATGTGGTGCATGTGCCCTACAAGGGCTCGTCCGAGCTGATGCGCGCCACGATGGCGGGCGAGGTGATGGTCGCGGCAGACACCAGCGCCGTCATCCCCTATGTGGACCAGGGCCGCATGGTCGCCTTGAATGTCTGGACCGAAAAGCGCCTGCCGACCTTGCCCAACACCCCCACCTTGATCGAACTGGGCCTGCCGACCACGCAGTATTCGCCCTTTGGCCTGGTGGGCCCCAAGGGCATGCCGGTTGATGTGCAAGCTGCCTTGCACAAAGCCTTCAAGCAAGCGATGGAGATGGAAAGCTACCAGGCCATGCTGCAGCGCTTTGAGATGCTGCCGATCTACATGAACAGCGCTGATTACAAAAAGTTTGCCGCCGAGTCCACCGTCAAGGAAAAGGCCGTGCTGGCCAAGCTGGGGCCGCAGGCTTGATCCAGCATTGATGGCCGAATGGCGTTGAGACGGTATTGGTTTTGGAGATAACTGTATTTATATACAGTATTTGCAAGAATCTACCTTCAACCGGCCCACGCCTCCAGCCATCCCAGAGGGGGCGCTTCCCCAAGCGGGACCGCGCCCGCACTGGCGAAGCTGTGGGGGTTTTGCTAGAATACTGTACATATACACAGTATCTATGCAAACCCTCGCCAAACTTCAGATCCTGGCCGATGCCGCCAAATACGATGCCAGCTGCGCATCGAGCGGCAGCAAGCCCCGCAACTCCCTGGGCGGCAAGGGGATGGGCTCGACCGAGGGCATGGGCATCTGCCACAGCTATACGCCCGATGGCCGCTGCGTCTCGCTGCTCAAGATTCTGCTGACGAACTTCTGCATCTACGACTGCCGCTACTGCATCAACCGCAAAAGCTCCAATGTGCAGCGTGCGCGCTTTAGCGCGGCCGAGGTGGTGGGCCTGACCTTGGACTTTTACCGCCGCAACTGTATAGAGGGCCTGTTTTTGTCGAGCGGCATCATCCAGTCGTCGGACTACACCATGGAGCAGCTGGTGGAGGTGGCGCGCAGCCTGCGCGAGGACCATGATTTTCGCGGCTATATCCATCTGAAGACGATTCCGGATGCTTCCCCCGAGTTGCTGGCCCTCGCGGGCCGCTATGCAGACCGGCTCAGCATCAATATCGAGCTGCCCACGCAGCAGGGTCTGCAGCAATTGGCGCCCGAGAAGGATGCCGTTGGCATTGCCTCGGCCATGCACCAGGTGGCAGAACATATCGAGGTCGCGCGGCAGCAGAGGCAGGATCAGCAGGGCAGCAAGCTGGTATCGCTGCCCCGCCAGCGCCAGGCCGCCCGGGCCGCAGCGCCCAGCTATGCGCCGGCCGGCCAAAGCACGCAGATGATTGTCGGCGCCGACAGTGCCAATGATGCGACCATTCTGCTCACCAGCAGCGCGCTCTACACCGGCCAGCGCCTGCGCCGGGTCTACTACTCGGCCTTCAGCCCCATCCCCGATGCCTCGTCCGATCTGCCGCTGCAGGCGCCGCCGCTGATCCGCGAACACCGGCTCTACCAGGCCGATTGGCTGATGCGCTTCTACGGTTTCAGCCCGGCAGAAATTACCGCACCAGCGGCCGGCGGCATGCTCGATCTGGAGCTAGACCCCAAGCTCGCCTGGGCGCTGTCGCAGCGCCAGCATTTCCCGGTGGATTTGAACCGTGCGGCCAAGGCCTGGCTGCTGCGGGTGCCGGGCTTGGGTGTCGGCAGTGTCGAGCGTCTGCTGGCTGCCCGCAAGGTGCGCCGGCTGCGGCTGGCCGATCTGCAGCAGCTGCGTGTGGCTACCAGCAAGGTGCTGCCTTTTGTCGAGCTCGACGACTACCACCCGCCGCTGGCCATGCTCGACAGCCCGAGCTTGCGCCAACAGCTGCTGGCCCAGATGGGGCAGGGCGCCGTGCAGCGCCGGCACAGCGGCATGCAGTTGGCGGCTGCGGCGCAGATAGCCCTGTTTTGAGGAGGCCAGGCATGCAGGCAGAGAACGACAGCTTGACGGTGATGTTGGACGCACCGGATGACTTTGCCGGCTTCCGCCAAGCGGCGCGGGTATTGCTGGCCCTGGGCGCAGCGCCCGAGCTGGTGCATTGGCGCTGGTCGGATACGTTGGCCACCCAGGCCGAGGATGGTGATTTGTTTGCGGATGCTGCTGCCGATGCTAGTACCGATGCCCCAGCCCGCGTTATCACCCCCGATGCGCTGGACCGTTTGGCCATCGCACCCGGCCAGCCGGTGCATATCCGCAAACCCCAGCTGGCCGTGCTGCGCCATGCCTGCTGCCACCGCAACCCGGGACGCTTTATGCTGTGCTACCGCTGGCTGTGGCGGCTGCAGGCCATGCCCAGCCTGGCGGGCGATGCGCTGGATGCCGATTGGCGCGAGATTGAGCGCCTGGCCCGTGCGGTGGGGCGCGAGATCCACAAGATGCATGCCTTTGTTCGCTTTCGGCCCGCGCAGGACGAGAAGGGCGCGCCGCTGCATGTGGCCTGGTTCGAGCCCGAGCACCACATCGTGCGCGCCGCCTCGGGCTTTTTCAGGGAGCGCTTTAGCAATATGCGCTGGGCGATTCTGACGCCGGACTGCAGCGTGCTCTGGGACCAGGAATGCCTGCAATGGGGGCCTGGCGCCACGCAAGCCCAGGCACCGGGCCCCGATGCGGGCGAAGCGCTGTGGTTGGCCTATTACCAATCGACCTTCAACCCGGCGCGCCTCAAGGAGCAGGCCATGCTGCGCGAGATGCCGCGCCGCTACTGGAAGAACCTGCCCGAGACGCAGCTGATCAGCGGCCTGGTCACAGGTGCGCGCAGCCGCACCGGGCTGATGCTGGCGGCGCAGCCAGCCGCTGAACGCGCCTGATCAGGCCTGCGGATCTGCAAGATCAGTGCAGCGAGACGTCTTCTCGGCGCACATGGTCATTGGCCGTGCCCGTGGGGCGGCTGGACCAGTAACCGGCCAGCAGCGAGCCCGATATGTTGTGCCAGACCGAGAAAATGGCACCCGGCAGCGCGGCCATGGGGCTGAAGAACTTGGCGCCCAGGCTGGCTGCCAGGCCCGAGTTCTGCATACCCACCTCGATCGCCAGGGTGCGGCAGACCGATTTGTCAAAGCCCAGCAGGCGACCACCCCAGTAGCCACCCAGGTAGCCGATCAGGTTGTGCGCAATGACGCCCGCCACCACGACGCCGCCGACGGTGGCAATGCGGTCACGGCTCAAGGCCACCACGGTGGAGAGCACCAACAAGATCGCCACCATCGATACGAGGGGCAGCAGGCGCTCGATGCGCTTGATCTGCGCATGCCAAAAATGGTTCAGCAGCAGGCCCAGGCCAATGGGCAGCAGCACGATCTGCGCAATCTCCATCAGGAGGGCGCTGACCGGCACATCGATCGAGGCCGAGATGTAGAGGCGCGCGAGCAGTGGCGTGGCCACAATCCCCACCAGGGTCGACAGCGCACTGATCGTGACCGACAGCGCCACATCGCCCTTGGAGAGAAAAATCATCACATTGGATGACGTGCCGCTCGCCACGCTGCCCACCAGCACCATGCCTGCCGTCAGCTCGGGCGGCATGTTCAGCGCCTTGGCAATCAGCCAGGCGGCCAGGGGCATGATGAGGTAGTGCAGGAACAGTCCCGCCGCAATCGGGGCCGGGCGCTGCAGCACGCGGCTGAAATCGGCCACGCGCAGGGTTACGCCCATCGCAAACATGATCAGCATCAGCAGCTGGGCGATGTGGGGCTTGAAGCCCAGGAAAGCCGAAGGCGCGCTGTAGGCGATCAGCGCCATCACAGCCGCCCAGACGGGGAAAAGACGGGTCAACAAGGCAAGCACGGAAATATCCAGACCAAAAACGGGCCCCAGACTGCGCAGAGGGACAAAGCCGGTTGCACAGGGGCCAAAAAGCAGGGAGTGGTTGATGCGTGGCCGCGGCTGTGCTGGCCGGGCAGGGGATAGCGGTCCGGGGCAGCAAAAGGGCGGTGAACGCGGCGCTACCGGTGGGTAGCGGGCAGGCGCTGGGAGCTTGTGGCTGGCCGCATCAGAGCCGCGATCATACGGTTACGGCTGCAACTGGTTGGGGCGAGCGGCCGGTGGCATCACGGCGCAGTCGGATATAGGTGCGCAAGGCCTGGCGGTGCTGGGGCAGGTGCAGGCACCGGGCTTGCCAGTGCAGCTGAACGATGGAATGCTGGCATCTTTTGTACCCACCGCATGCTACGTTCCAAATAGCACGCTTGGGCGCCAATGCGGGGCTGGGTGCTTGGCGCACCAGCCTGGTAAAAAGAGCGGCTCACGCGGCCTGTATTGTAGGACTGCAGGCTTTTTGTGCCCAGCGCCGGCATGCTGTGGTGGCAATCGGTAGATCATCCAGTAGAGTTGTTGAGATTGGTTAACGATCTGATGCATAACTGCAACAAGGTGCCTGGGCACCGTGCGGCTGCATCCCCCGTCTCGCAATGCGCGTCCTGAACTGGCTGTCAAAGCTGGTCCCCCACAGAGCGGCACTGCCAGACCATCTATAGCTTTGTGCCAGGCGGCCTGCGCGCTGGACACACTTTTTTGGAGGAGGGTGCAGATATGCCACCCCAAGCAGCATCTTCCATGCCGCTGCCGCAGATCGGCGGCTGGCTTGAACACAGTGTGGGCCCCTTGATGAGTTGGTGCGTGCTGGTCGCGGCGGCAGCGCTGGCCGGGCACATGGTTTTCAGACTCAGCGGTTTTCCGCGCATGCTGGGCTATACGGTCGTGGGCCTGCTGGCTGGCTGGCTCGGCTTTGGCGATCTGCCCTGGCCGCTGCAGGGCAATACCCAGGTGCTGCTGCACACCGCAGTGGGTACCAGCATGTTGATTGCCGCGTCACAGATCTCGCTCAAATGGCTGGTGCGACAGCCATTTTTGCTGCTGCAAAGCCTGGTCGAATCGCTGGCTGCGCTGGTGCTGGTCACCGCCACCTTGCAACTGCTGGGCATGGGCTGGGCCGTGTCGCTGGGGGTGGGCGTGGTGGCCATGGCCGCCTCGCCATCGGTGCTGCTGCGCATCTCGGCCGATCTGCGCTCCAGCGGCGCCGTGACCGACCGCAGCTTGCTGATGGCCACCTTGGGCTGCATGTATGCGCTGGTGCTGGGCCTCGTGGTCACCGTGGCCTGGTCGCCCGTCGCCGGCACCGATGCCCAATCGGGCCTGGTGCTGACGGCAGCCGGCATGGGCCATCTGCTGTGGAGCCTGGGTTTGACCCTGCTGTGGGCACTGCTGACCACCGCCGCGCTGTGGCCGGTGCTGCGCTGGCAATCCTCGCGCAGCGATTCCACCGCGCTCTACATGATTGCGGTCTTGGTGGCAGCCAGCCTGATGGCCGAGCGCCTGGGTGGGTCGGCCGCGCTGGGCTTTGTGCTGGCCGGGGTGATGCTGCGCAACCTGAGCCCCAAGCCCATGGTCTGGCCCTCGGCCTTTATGGCCGGCAACACCATGCTCAACTTGCTGATGTTTGTGCTGGTGGCCAGCATGGCCGGCCAGATTGCACCCAGCGCGGCGCTGATCAGCCTGGTCGCTGCCGTCAGTCTGGCGCGGCTGGTGGGCAAGATGGGCGGCGTGCTGCTCTTGGGTGCGGGCACCGGCATTGGCTGGTTGCGCCAGTGGCCTGTGGCCTGCGCGCAGTCGCCCAGCTCAGGTCTCGCCTTGCTGCTGGCCTCGGCCCAGGTGGCGCAATGGGCATCCATCAACCCCGAAGTGGCAGTGAGCGTGTCGTCCATCGCGCTGCCGATGATTGTGCTGTGCGAGGTGATCGGCGTGCTGCTGGCCTCGCTCGCTTTGTGGCGCAGTGGCGAGGCGCACCGCGGCATCGGCCTGTCCGCCCTCACCAGCAAGGAGAAACGCCATGACGCTTGAAGCCTTCCACCAGTCCGAGGCCTTGACGCTCGGCGTCGAGCTGGAGCTGCAGCTGGTCAACACCAACCACTATGACCTGACGCCCTATGCCCCCGATATGCTGGCCCTGCTGAAAAACGCGCAGGTGCCCGGCTCCATCGTGCCCGAGGTGACCACCAGCATGATCGAGATATCGACCGGCATCTGCACCGACGCCCAGGATGCGTACCAGCAGCTGAGCGTCACGCGCGACGCGCTGGTCAAGGCCGCAGACAAACTCAATATTGCGCTGGCCGGCGGCGGCACGCACCCGTTTCAGCAGTGGCACCAGCAGCGCATCTACAACAAGCCGCGCTTCAAGGAGATCACCGCGCTCTACGGCTACCTCACCAAGCAGTTCACCATCTTTGGCCAGCATGTGCATGTGGGCTGCCCCGGGGCCGATGCGGCCTTGATGATGCTGCACCGGCTCTCGCGCTATATCCCGCACTTTATTGCGCTGTCGGCCTCCAGCCCCTTTGTGCAGGGGCAGGACACGGCCTTTGATTCTGCCCGGCTCAATTCGGTGTTTGCGTTTCCGCTCTCGGGCCGGGCACCGTTTGCGCTGCACTGGGAGGACTTTGAGCGCTACTACGACAAGATGACCGCCACCGGCGTGATCCACAGCATGAAGGACTTCTACTGGGATATCCGGCCCAAGCCTGAGTTTGGTACGGTGGAGGTGCGGGTGTTTGACACACCGCTGTCCATCGAGCGCGCCGTGGCGCTTGCTGCCTATGTGCAGGCGCTGGGGGCCTGGTTCCTGGCCGAGGAGCCGTTCGAGCCCAGTGAGGACGACTACCTGGTCTACACCTACAACCGCTTCCAGGCCTGCCGTTTTGGCCTCGAAGGCGCCTATGTGGACCCGGCGACCAGCGAATCGTTTGGGCTGCGCGAGCATATCTTGCTCACCTTGCAGCGTATCCAGTCCTATGTGCCGGAGAACAGCAAGGAGGCCTTGCAGCAGTTGCGCAAGACCGTCAACGAAGGCGTCAACGATGCGAGCCGCCTGCGCGAAGCCTATGCGCAGGCCCAGCAGCTCCCTGAGGTGGTGCGCCAGTCGACCTTGCGCTTCCGATACTGAAGCAAAACCGCCCATTAAATCCACCGGCTTGAAGGCGATCCGGGGCTGGCCTGCATTACAGTGCATGGGCCAGCCATTCTTTATGCCTTCAACCGTGTCTGAAAAATCTCTGCTGCTCATCCAGGTCGGCACACCGCCCGACGACATCCGTGCCCAGGTCGGCGATTTGCCACTGTGGTTCTCCGCCGTTCTTGCCGCTGGGCCTGCCTTCACGGTGGTGCGGGTGTTTGAGGGTGAACCCTTGCCGCCGCATGACGCGCACAGCGCGGCGATCATCACCGGCTCCTGGGCGATGGTGACGGACCTGCTGCCCTGGAGCGAGGCGACCGCCCAATGGATACGGGAGGCGATGGCGCGGGAGATGCCGCTCTTTGGCATTTGCTACGGCCACCAGCTGATGGCCCATGCGCTCGGTGGCCGGGTGGACTACCACCCGCAAGGCCGCGAGATGGGTTGCCTGGATATTGCGCTGCTGCCCGGCGCAGAGCACGAGGCCTTGCTCGCAGGCTCAGGCCCGCAGTTCAAAGCGAATCTGACCCATATGCAGACCGTGTTGGAGTTGCCACCCGGCGCCCGGGTGCTGGCCAGATCGGCCCATGACCCGCACCAGGTGGTGCGCTATGGGCCCCATGCGGTATCCACCCAGTTCCATCCGGAGTTCAGCCCGGCGGTGGCTGCCGCCTGCATCCAACTGCGCGCGCAGGCGCTGCAATCGGAAGGCTTTGACCCGGCGGCGATGCTGGAGCAGCTGAGCGACACGCCTGTGCCCCAACAGATGCTGCAGCGCTTTGTGGCCGCCTATGCCACCCAGCCAGCAGCTGCGCCGGCACTGCAAGCGGCCCAGCTGCCTCAGGCCGAGACGATCTTGACGGTATAGCCCTTGCCAGAGGCGATCACCTCCAGCAGGCGGTCGATATTGGGGTGCGCGCCGGGGCGGGCCTTGGCGTCGTCCGTGTGCTCGGCAAAGATCGTGAGGCCTTCTTCGGCCGCTGCCACATTGATGCCGCCATGCTTGGCTGCCAGCGCGTTGTAGACCTTGACCGAACCGGCTTTGCCCGGTGCATTGGGAATGGTGGCCGCCACCTGGCCATCGGCAGCGATCAGTTGCAGCTCGGCGATATGGTCGATGGAGGGCAGGGACTGGAGGTTGTCAGCAAAAGCCATGGGGATTCCTGGGCGCAGAAGTGATATCAAAAAAATAGCTGCCGGTGCTTATTGCATGGGCAGCTCACGGGTTTTGTATTATGCAACAGCGCTTGCCGCCAACGGGGGCAGGGCGGCCGTCCTGCCGCCTTCAGCCGTCGTTAGCCCTGTGCCTTCACCAGGTCCATGATAAAGCGCCAATGCACCTCATCCACCGGCGTGATCGACAGGCGATTGCCTTTTTGCAGCACGCGCATGTCTTGCAGCTCTGGGTACTGGCGCAATGCAGCCACCGTGATCGGCACGATCTTGCGCAGTGCCTGCACATCGCGCATCAACCAGCGCGGGGCCTCCGGCTTGGACTTGGGGTCATAGTATTTGGACTGCGGGTCAAACTGGCTGGTATCGGGCCGCAGCCGGCCTGCAATGCGGGCGATGCCGTAAATACCGGGCTCGGCGCAGCTCGAATGCCAGTACAGCACACCGTCACCCACCTGCATGTCATCGCGCATGAAATTGCGCGCCTGGTAATTGCGCACCCCATCCCAGGCAATGGTGGCATCAGGGGCGCTGAGCGCATGGTCGATCGCATATTCGTCCGGCTCGTTTTTCATCAGCCAGTAGCGGGGGGATGCAGCGTTCATGGTGTTCGTTGGTGACGGGGTGGGAGCCATTGGGTGGCACGGCCTGGAGCCAGCCGCGCATGCATGCGCCATGCTAAACGATGCGCCGGCGCTGCTGCTGCCAGCACAGCCATGCGGGCCTGCGGATCACCGGCGGCGTTTATACGAGACAAGCCACAGCGGAATTGGCGGCAACATAGTACAATAGAGAGCTTTGCAAGCTTTTATAGCTTGGAGGCGCTGGCTGCCCTGGCAGCTGCGCCGTCAATATTGTGTGGGATGCTGGCTGTTGCGCCCCGTTGTCGGGCTGGCAGATATCCGCTTGGTTGCCTTGCAGGCCCTTGCCCCTTGGGTGGCGAGAGTTGACAAGGCCCTCCCGAACCATGGAGAGAGCCACCGCTTGTTGGTGGCACTGAGAACAGCATGGCGAACCGGTTTCGCACATGCACCACTAGACAAGGATTCGTCGACTTATATGGCTAAAGAAGAACTGATTGAGATGCAAGGCTCCGTGACCGAAGTGCTGCCCGATTCGCGCTTTCGCGTGAAGCTGGACAACGGCCACGAGCTGATTGCCTACACAGGCGGCAAAATGCGCAAGCACCACATTCGCATTCTGGCCGGTGACAAGGTGTCGCTGGAGATGTCGCCCTACGATCTGAGCAAGGGCCGCATCACTTTCCGTCACCTGCCTGGCCGTGGCCCGGCGCCGACCCAACAACGTTAACCGCATGGGTGCTGGCCGCTGTAAAAAAATCGTCAAATACGAAATGCAGCTGCCCAAACCCTGGTTACAATAACGGCTTAGTCGGAGCGTAGCGCAGCCTGGTAGCGCATCTGCTTTGGGAGCAGAGGGTCGCGAGTTCGAATCCCGCCGCTCCGACCATTCCATTTAAAAACCTGTTGCATGCAAATGCAGCAGGTTTTTTGTTTTGGCAATGCTTGGCAATTTGCGATATGGCGCGGTTTATTCTGATGGAGTGCCGGCAACCATCTTTCACATTCTGCTTCATGCACGGCGCTTGGCGCGGCCCTCCCGTTTTTGCTGCGCAGCGGGCAGGGCGGCTGTCTCGCCAACCGCCCCAGCAGATGAAAAGTTGTCAAAGTAATCATTTTTCGCCGGAAGTGGCTCCGGCTCGATATACAATAGCGGCTTAGTCGGAGCGTAGCGCAGCCTGGTAGCGCATCTGCTTTGGGAGCAGAGGGTCGTGAGTTCGAATCCCACCGCTCCGACCATCCTTATCGAAACCTGTTGCACGCAAGTGCAGCAGGTTTTTCGTTTGGGCGCTGCTGCAAAAGGGCGAAGTACCCCCCGCCATGCAGCTTGGTCTATGGCTTGATGGGCCAGGCGATCAACCAGATGGTGATCGCCATCAACATGGGGGGATGATGCCCTCTTCATCACCGGGAATGTGCCCACCCGGATACATATATTTACCGGATCCCTGCGCGTTGATTTTGCTGCATTCTTCGCTGAAACAGCCAGTGCCTAGCAGAAATCGGGCCTGATTTTCTGCTGCCAAGAACGCTACAGGTAGCGTACACTCAAGCCCATAGACACCATATGTAGTGTCCACCGCTTCCCCCACAGGTTTATTGATGCTGGTCTCGCGCCAGCCAAAACGCGCCAGCCATGCCTGGTGCGTTTTGGCGCGGGACTGCCGCGTCTTGCGCCCGTGGTCCTGCGTTTTTTATCCCATTAGAAACATCGCAAATGAACCAGACAAGCACTATGAGAGTCACCAAGCGTGACGGTCGCGTTGAGCCTATCGACCTCGACAAAATCCACCGGGTGATTGACTGGGCGGCCAAAGGCCTGAGCAATGTGTCGGTCTCACAGATCGAGCTGCAGTCGCATATCCAGTTTTATGACGGCATCCGCACCGATGCGATCCATGAAACCATCATCAAGTCTGCGGCCGACCTGATCTCCGAAGACGCACCGGACTACCAGTACGTGGCAGCGCGCCTGGCGATCTTCCACCTGCGCAAGATCGCCTTTGGCCAGTTCGAGCCGCCGCACCTGTACGACCACGTGCAAAAGCTCACCGAGCTCAAGAAGTACGACCCGCACCTGCTGGCCGACTACAGCCGCGAAGAGTACGACGAGATCAATGGTTTCATCGACCACTGGCGCGATATGGACTTCTCGTACGCAGCCGTCAAGCAGCTCGAAGGCAAGTACCTGGTGCAAAACCGGGTGACCAAGCGCATCTACGAGAGCCCGCAGATTCTGTATGTGCTGGTGGCGATGAGCCTGTTTGCCAAGTACCCGGCAGACCGCCGCCTGCAGTACATCAAGCGCTTCTATGACGCCGTCTCGCGCTTCAAGATTTCGCTGCCCACGCCCATCATGTCGGGCGTGCGCACACCGCTGCGCCAGTTCAGCTCCTGCGTGCTGATCGAGTGCGATGACAGCCTCGACAGCATCAATGCCACCACCAGCGCGATTGTCAAGTACGTCTCGCAGCGCGCCGGTATCGGCATCAACGGCGGCCGCATCCGCGCGCTGGGCAGCGAGATCCGGGGCGGCGAGGCGCAGCACACCGGCTGCCTGCCTTTCTTCAAGATGTTCCAGTCGGCCGTCAAGTCCTGCTCGCAGGGCGGCGTGCGCGGTGGTGCCGCCACCTTGTTCTACCCGCTGTGGCACCTGGAAGCCGAGTCGCTGCTGGTGCTCAAGAACAACCGTGGCGTCGAGGAAAACCGCATCCGCCATCTGGACTACGGTATCCAGATCAACCGCATGCTCTACCAGCGCCTGATCAAGGGCCAGAGCATCAGCCTGTTCTCGCCCCATGATGTGCCCGGTCTGTACGAGGCCTTCTTTGCTGACCAGAACAAGTTCGAAGAGCTGTACGTCAAGTACGAGGCCGACGAATCCATCCGCAAGCGCACCCTGCCAGCGGTGGAGCTGTTCTCGCTGATGATGCAAGAGCGCGCCAGCACCGGCCGTATCTACATCCAGAACGTGGACCATTGCAACACCCACAGCCCGTTCAACCCGGCCGTCGCTCCTGTGCGCCAGTCGAACCTGTGCATGGAAATTCTGCTGCCCACCAGCCCGCTCGAAGACATCAAAGACGAGAACGGCGAAATTGCGCTGTGCACCCTGTCCGCCTTCAACCTGGGCGCGCTCGAATCGACCGATGAGCTCGAAGAGCTGGCCGACCTGATCGTGCGCGCACTCGATGCGCTGCTGGACTACCAGGACTACCCGGTGGCCGCTGCCCGCATTGCGACCGAAAAGCGCCGTTCGCTGGGCGTGGGCGTGATCAACTACGCCTACTACCTGGCCAAGAACGGCGTGCGCTACTCCGACGGTTCGGCCAATGGCCTGACCCACCGCACCTTCGAAGCCATCCAGTACTACCTGCTCAAGGCCTCGGTGCAGCTGTCGCGCGAGTTCGGCCCTTGCACCGCTTTTGCCGAGACCAACTACGCGGCCGGCATCCTGCCGATCGACACCTACAAGAAGGACATCGACGCGCTGACCGATGAGCCCCTGCACCTCGACTGGGAAACCCTGCGCGCCGAGATCAAGACCCACGGCCTGCGCAACTCGACCTTGACGGCGCTGATGCCATCCGAGACCTCCAGCCAGATCGCCAACGCGACCAATGGCATCGAGCCTCCACGCGGCTTTGTCTCGGTCAAGCAGTCCAAGGATGGCATCCTGCGCCAGGTCGTGCCGGAGATCGATCGCCTGAAGGGCCAGTACGAGCTGCTCTGGCAAATGCCCAACAACGATGGCTACTTGAAGCTCGTGGGCCTGATGCAGAAGTTCGTCGACCAATCCATCTCGGCCAACACCAACTACGACCCACAGCGCTTTACCGATGGCAAGGTGCCGATGCAGCAACTGCTCAAGGACCTGCTGCAGGCCTACAAGTTTGGTGTCAAGACCCTGTACTACCACAACACCCGTGACGGTGCCGAAGACATGCAGGGCGCAGCGGCAGAAGACGACTGCGCCAGCGGCGCCTGCAAGATCTAAGCGGAGAGAAGGCGATGGCATACAGCACCTTCTCCAAGGTCGACAATGACCAGCTCAAGGAACCGATGTTCTTTGGCAATTCGGTCAATGTCGCCCGCTACGACCAGCAGAAGTACCCGATCTTCGAGAAGCTGATCGAAAAGCAGCTCTCGTTTTTCTGGCGCCCTGAGGAAGTAGACATCACGCAGGACCGGATCGACTACCAGAACCTGCCCGACCACGAAAAGCACATCTTCATCAGCAACCTGAAGTACCAGACGCTCTTGGACTCCATCCAGGGGCGCAGCCCCAACATGGCCTTCCTGCCGCTGGTGTCGCTGCCCGAGCTGGAGACCTGGATCGAGACCTGGGCGTTCTCCGAGACCATCCACTCGCGCTCGTACACGCACATCCTGCGCAACATCGTCAACGATCCTTCGGTGATCTTTGACGACATCATGCGCAACGAGAGCATCAAGCTGCGCGCGGGCGATATCTCGTCCTACTATGACGATCTGATCCGTGATGCGATGCTGCACGCCCAGTTGGGTGCAGGCAGCCACACGATCAATGGCGTGGTGCACCAGATTGATGTGTACCAGCTCAAGAAGAAGATGTACCTGTGCCTGATGAATGTGAACATTCTGGAGGCCATCCGCTTTTATGTGAGCTTTGCCTGCTCTTTCGCGTTTGCCGAGCGCAAGCTGATGGAGGGCAATGCCAAGATCATCCGCCTGATTGCCCGTGATGAAGCGCTGCACCTGACCGGCACCCAGCACTTGCTCAACATCATGCGCTCGGGCCAGGACGATCCGGACTTTGCCAAGATCGCCAAGGAGACCGAGCAGGAATGCTTTGAGATGTTCAAGACGGCGGCGATGCAGGAAAAGCAGTGGGCCGAGTACCTGTTCCGCGACGGCTCGATGATTGGCCTCAACAAGGACATCCTGAGCCAGTACGTGGAGTACATCACCAATATCCGCATGTCGGCGATCGGCCTCAAGCCCGCGTTCGAGAACGCCAAGAGCAACCCGATCCCCTGGATCAACACCTGGCTGTCGTCCGACACCGTGCAGGTGGCCCCGCAAGAGGTGGAGCTGAGCTCTTACCTGGTGGGCCAGATCAACGCCGAAGTCTCGCTCGATGACCTGAGCGGAATCGAGTTGTGACCACGGTCAGCACCACGGACACCCTCATACGCGTGCTGCCAGGGGAGACCCTGCTCGAAGCGCTGGAGCGCACGGGCCACGATGTGGAGTACCAGTGCCGTGGTGGCTATTGCGGCAGCTGCCGCCTCACCTTGGTGGAGGGCGAAGTCGTCTACACCCAGGAGCCGCTGGCCTTTGTCGGGCCCAATGAGGTGGTTCCCTGCTGCTGCGTGGTCAAGACCCCCATCAAGGTGGAATGCAGCCTTCGGCAAGTGGAAACCAGCGCTGACGATAAGAGCCAGCTGGCCCTGGATTTGTAGTCGGCTGCCGTTCTGCGCACAGGCCCCAAGCTTTGCTTGGGGCTTTTTTTATGGCTGAATCCGGTGCCTGAAGGCGGTCTATCGCTAAGGCCTGGCGCGCCTATAGCCGCGCATTTTTTGCTGTCCTTCCAAGCTTTACACAAGCATCTCTTGGCGGTTTTACAGCACCTGTCCGCCCTGATTGGTGCAAGCTGCCGCCGCATGGTGCAGCAGCGCGCTGGCCTGGTGCATCAGCCACCCAAAACCAGGCATTGCTGCGCTGCTGCCGTGCATAGCCACCGGGTTAGCGCGTAATGGTTTTTACCCGCGAAGCACAGCTTGTGCCCGCCCTCGAATTTCTTGTTTGCGCCGACTGGGCGATCACTTGATCATCGCTGCCAGATCAGAGCTTCTGATCCACACAGCTTGCATGATTCGGAGATACCAGATGGCAACAAGCCAAGTCATACGCGCCGGGGCAGACATCGGCGGCACTTTCACAGATATCGCGCTCGAGGTCGATGGCGTCCTGTTCAGCGAGAAGGTCCTGACGGACTATGAAAAACCCGAGCGCGCCATTGTCACCGGCCTCAAACAGGCAGCGGCCCAGGCCGGGATTGCGCCATCGCAGATCGGCACGGTGATCCACGGCACCACCTTGGCCACCAATTCGCTGATTGAGCGGCGCGGCGCCAGGACCGCCTTCATCACCAGCGAAGGTTTTCGCGATGTGATCGAGATGCGCAACGAAGGCCGCTTTGAGCAGTACGACCTGGCCATCCAGCTGCCCGCGCCGCTGATTGCCCGCAACCACCGCTATACCGTGCAAGGCCGGCTCGATGCCAAGGGCCGGGAGCTGCAGCCGCTCGATGAGGCAGAGGTGCAGGACGTGATTGCCCAGCTGCGCCGGGGCGAGTATGAAAGCGTGGCCGTGGGCTTGATGCACAGCTACAAGAACCCGGCCCATGAAAAGCGGGTGCGCGCGCTGATTGTAGAGGCGCTGCCCCAGCTGTCGGTGTCCATCTCCAGCGAGGTCTCGCCGCAGATCCGCGAGTTCGAGCGCTTCAACACCGTCTGCGCCAATGCCTATGTGAAGCCGCTGATGTCCTCCTACCTGCAGCGCCTGGCCCAGGCCTTGGTGGAAGAGGGCATGCATTGCCCGCTCTACCTGATCCACTCGGGCGGCGGGCTGATGTCGCTGGCCAATGCGGCCGAGTTCCCGGTGCGCCTGCTCGAATCCGGCCCGGCCGGTGGCGCCATCTACGCCAGCGATTTTGCGGCCAAGTACGGCCAGGACAAGGTGGTGTCTTTTGACATGGGCGGCACCACCGCCAAGATCTGCCTCATCGACCAGCATGTGCCCAAGACCGCTCGGGTGTTTGAAGTGGCGCGCAGCTACCGCTTCAAAAAGGGCAGCGGCATGCCGATCTCCATCCCCGTCATCGAGATGATCGAGATCGGCGCGGGTGGTGGCTCCATCGCCCATGTGGACGATATGCGCCAGGTGCGCGTGGGGCCGGAGAGCGCAGGCTCCGAGCCCGGGCCGGCCAGTTACGGCCGGGGCGGCACGCGCCCCACGGTGACCGATGCCGACTTGCTGCTGCACAAGCTGGACCCGGCACGCTTTGCCGGCGGCAGCATGCGGCTGAACATGCCTGCCGCGCAAGATGCGATGGCCACCCATGTCGGCCAGGCGCAAGGCCTGGACGCGGTGCGTGCGGCCTACGCCGTGGCCGAAGTGGTGGACGAGAACATGGCCAATGCCGCGCGCATGCATGCCGTGGAGTCCGGCCAGGACCTGGAGGCCTACACGATGATCGCCTACGGTGGCGCAGCGCCGTTGCATGCGGTGCGGCTGTGTGAAAAGCTGGGCATCCATCGCCTGCTGATCCCGACGGGTGCCGGCGTCGGCTCGGCCATTGGCTTTTTGCGCGCGCCCTTTGCCTATGAGTCGCTGCGCAGCTCGGTGATGCGCATGAGCCAGTTTGATGGCGAGGCCGTCAATGCCATGCTGCGCGAGATGGAGGTCGAGGTGAGCGCCTTTTTGCACGACACCGGCTACGACGGCGAGACCGTCAAGGAGCTGCGCGCCTTTATGCGCTACTGCGGCCAGGGTTGGGAGATCCCTGTGTCGGTGCCTGTGCAGCACTTTGGCCCGGACAGCGTGCCCGCGCTCAACGCGGCCTTTGTGCAGAACTATGTGGCCTTGTTTGGCCACGCGATCGACGGGCTCGATATCGAGGTGGTGAGTTGGGCACTGTCCTTGCGTTCCAAGACCTTGCCGCCGGCCAAGGCCGAGCTGCAGCAGGGCGGCACGCCCCAAAAGGGTGCCGGGACGGTGCTGGACCGCCGCGAGGTGTTTGACGGCAAGCTCGGGCAGTTTTACGCCTGCGATATCTATGAGCGCCTGGGCTTGCCAAGGGGGCAGGCCGTGCCCGGCCCGGTGGTGATTGTGGAGAAGGAAACCTCGACCTATGTGAGCCCGGGCTTCAAGGTGGTGCTGCAGGCAGATGACTGCATGCTGGTCGAGCGCATGGACAGCGGAGTGTGATCATGGCAAACAATACAGACGTTCATTACCAAATCATGTGGAACCGCCTGATCTCGGTGGTCGAAGAGCAGGCGGTCACCTTGATCCGCACCGCCTTTTGTACCAGCGTGCGGGAGGCGGGCGATTTGTCGGCCGGCGTGTTCGACAAGCAGGGCCGCATGATGGCCCAGGCCGTCACCGGCACGCCCGGCCATGTGAATTCCATGGCTGAGTCGGTCGCGCATTTCGCCAAGCGCTTTGAGCGCAGCACCTTGCAAGATGGCGATGTGCTGGTGACCAACGACCCCTGGCTGGGCACCGGCCACCTGCACGACATCACCGTCGTCACCCCGGTGTTTTATGGCCGCGATGGCCACAGCGACCATATCGGCTACTTTGCCGCCACCGCCCATGTGGTGGACATCGGCGGGCGCGGCTTTGGCCCGGACGGCAGCGATGTCTACGAGGAGGGCCTGTGCATTCCGCCGATGAAGTTCTTCCGCGCCGGCGCACTCAATGAGGACCTGATCGAGATCCTGCGCAACAACGTGCGCGAACGCGACCAAGTGATTGGCGACTTCCATTCGCTGGCCGTCTGCAATGCCACCGGCATGCGCCGCCTCAAGGGCATGCTGGCCGAGTTTGAACTGCGCGACCTGGAAGACCTGGCTGGCTTCATCTTTGAGAACAGCCAGCGCGCCACCCGCGAGCGCATCGCCGCCTTGCCCGATGGCACGCAGCGCTATGCGATGACCGTCGATGGCTATGAAAAGCCCATCGAGCTGGTGGTGGCGGTGGAGATTGCGGCCGACAAGCTGCGCGCCGACTTTGCCGGCACCTCGGACCCCAGCCGCTACGGCATCAATGTGCCACTGACCTACACCAAGGCCTATGCCTCCTATGCGCTCAAATGTGCGATTGCGCCAGAGATCCCCAACAACTGGGGCTCGCTGGAGCCTTTTGAGATCAGCGCGCCGGAGGACTGCATCCTCAATGCCCACCGCCCGCGCCCGGTCTCGGTGCGCCATGTCATCGGCCATCTGATCCCCGATGTGGTGCTGGGCGCGTTGCAGCCCATTTGCCAGGGTGAGATTCCGGCCGAAGGGGCCAGCTCGCTGTGGAACCTCCAGATGCGCTTCAAGGGCATCACCCAGGCCACACGCAACCAGCAGCACGAAATCCTGATGTTCAACACCGGCGGCACCGGCGCGCGCCCCTCGAGCGATGGCCTCAGCGCCACCGCCTTCCCCAGCGGCGTGCAGGCCATGTCGGTCGAGGTGACCGAGAGCATCGGCCCCATCATCATCTGGCGCAAGGAGCTGCGCCCCAACTCGGGCGGCGCCGGCCGCTGGCGGGGTGGCCTGGGCCAGCGCATCGAGGTGGGCTCGGCCGAGGGCTTTGAGTTTGACCTGAACGCCATGTTCGACCGCGTGCATTTTGCAGCGCGCGGCCACAACGGCGGCCAAAGCGGCGCACTGGGCAAGGTGTCGCTGGACGACGGCACCGCCTTGCGCGGCAAGGGCAAGCAGCAGATCCCGGCTGGGCGCCGTTTGATTCTGGACTTGCCCGGCGGCGGCGGCAACGGCGATGCGGCCCAGCGCCCGCCAGCCTTGGTGCAGCGCGATGTGGACTACGGTTACATCAGCGCCGAGCAGGCAGAGGCGGACTACGCCCATGCCAAGCGGCTGACGCCGGCCTGATCGCATGACGATGGCCAGCGGCCCAGCCGCTGGCCCGTTCCCCACTTTTTCTCTCACTGCAGGACTTCAAGGTAGCTCGATGCGCACACACAATCCCATGGCAGATGGCTTTGCCGCCCCAAGTGCAAGCCTTTCGGACTGGTCGTCTCCTCAAGCGGCGGTGGCGCCGCGCGCGGTGCAGTCCAAGGAGCTCAACCGCGTGGTGCTGGCCTCGGTGGTGGGCAGCTTTGTCGAGTGGTTCGAGTTCTCGGTCTACGGCTACCTGGCAGCAGTGCTGGGCAAGGTGTTTTTTGCCACCAGCTCGCCGACGATGCAGATCACGGCATCCTGGGCGGCCTTTGCGATTGCCTTTTTTGCCCGCCCCATTGGCGGCATCTTCTTTGGCTCGCTGGGCGACAAGTACGGCAGAAAGCGGGTGCTGACCATCACCATCATCATGATGGCGATCTCCACCTTTTTGATCGGCGTGCTGCCCGGCTATGCGAGCATCGGCATTGCCGCGCCGCTGCTGCTGATCGTGCTGCGCCTGATGCAGGGGCTGTCGGCCGGGGGCGAGGCCAGTGGCGCGGCCATCTTTGTGGCCGAGTACTGCCGCGACCGCAACCGTACCTTGCTCACCAGCTGGGTGGAGGTAGGCTGCATGGCGGGCTTTTTCTTCGGCGCCTCGGTCTCGGCCATCCTGACGGTGTTTTTCAGCGCCGACCAGATTCTGGACTGGGCCTGGCGCATTCCGTTTCTGATTGCGCTGCCGCTGGGCGCTATTGGCCTCTATATCCGCAAGTACCTGGAAGAGACCCCCACCTTCATGGCCATGAAGCAGCAGCATGACGCACTGGCCCAGGCGAGCTGGAAGGTGCTGTTCGCGACGCACAAGAAGGAGCTGTTCCAGTCGGCCGGCATCATCATCGTGACCAATGTCACCTTGTTCACCGTCGTCACCTATATTCCGACCTACTTTGTCAGCGCCCTGCATGTCGATGTGGCCACCGGCCTCAAGCTCTCGCTGGGCCCGCAGCTCTTTTTGGTGGTGATGATCCCCATCATGGGCCTGCTGGCCGACAAATTCAGCCGCAAGACGATGATGATCGCTGCGAGCCTGGCGATTGCGGTACTGGCCGTGCCTTGCTTTCACCTGCTGCTCGAAGGCAGCACCGCCGCCAAGATCTCGTCCTTGATGATGCTGAACTTCTGTCTGGCCATGCTGCTGGGCAGCATCTACTCGATCATTCCTTCGATGTTCCACACCAGCGTGCGCTTCAAGGGCATGGCGCTGAGCTACAACGTGGCCGTGGCGATGTTTGCCGGCACCGCGCCGATGATCAACTCCTGGCTGATTGCCCAGACCGGCAACCCGGTCGTGCCCGCCTACTACCTGATCGGCGCGGCAATCATCGGCCTCGTGGCGCTGGTCAGCAGCCGGGACCGCACCGGTCTGCCGATGCATGGTGATCCGGTGCAGTAAGGCCATGCGCTGCTGAGCGCTGCGCCAGCCCGAACGCATCCCTTCTGGATGCGTTTTTTTTATGCATCAGCGGGGCAGGGCGCAGCGGGCAAGAACGCTGGCGTGCCGGCCCGCTGGCCGCCGGGCTGCGACCTATAATCATCGGCAGCCCGGGCGTTCCTCCCTCCTGCCCGGCGCCCCTCCATGAAATACAAGCTACCGCCCCTGCAGCCACTGCGCGTGTTCGAGTCCGTCTACCGCCATGGCTCCATCCGCAAGGCGGCCGATGAGCTGTGCCTGACGCCGCAGGCCGCCAGCCAGCAACTCAAGCAACTGGAGAGTGCGCTGGATGTGCAGCTGTTCGAGCGCGGCGCGCGGGGCCTGGCGGCCAGCGCCGAGGCGCAGACCTTGTACCACTATGTGGAGCAGGGGCTTGATGCGCTGAGCCAGGGGCTGGAAGCAGTGCGTTCCCACCACAAGGATGCGCAGTTCCATATCCAGGTCAGCCCGTATTTTGCAACCCAGTACCTGATCCGCTCGCTGCCCTCGTTCACCAAGGATTACCCGGAGCTCGACCTGCGCATCTCCATCGGTGTGGAGCTGCCTTCGTTCGATAGCAGTGATCTGGACGCAGCCATTGTCTGGGGCTACGGCGGTGTGGACCATCTCGATGAAACGCCGCTGCTCGAAGACCTCAAGGTCATCGTCGCCACGCCCCAGCTGCTGGCCCAGCACCCGGTGGAGAGCGCGCAGGATTTGCCGCACCACCGGCTGATATCGCCGCTGACGCACAACAGCCTGTGGCAGGACATTTATGCGATGCTGGGCCTGGATCCTGGCGGCAAGCATGTCAGCCCCATGCTGCTGCACACGCACGATGCGATGCTGCAAGCGGTGCTCAGCGGGCAGGGCGTGGGCCTGCTGTCCTATGTCGATGCGCTCAGCTATATCCACAGCGGCAAGCTGCTGGCTCCCTTTGGGGCCGAGCTGCTGCGCCAGCTGCCGATGGACAGAACGCCCAAGTTCCACCTCTACACCCGCCGGGGTGGGGGAGAGCGCCCGATCCAGGCGAGCTTTCGGCAGTGGCTGCTGGGCCAGCTGCGCAGCACTGACTTTATCGGCTATGCGACGCGGCTGCCGCAGGGCTGATACAGCCACTGGGGCATGCGCTGTATCGCCCAGCTGACACCGGCCTGGACGAAAAGGCGCTGCCCGGGCCTGCGGCTGGTACACTGGCTGCGCTTTGAAAAAAGCCTATCTACAGGTGCTTGTATTGCACAAGTGAAACGGGAACAAGGTCGGGAGTGCGCTCCCCCAAGCCTTGGCTGCCCCCGCAACGGTAGACAGGAAACGTAGCCGATGCGGCCCGCTCCCACGCGGGCCCAGTCACTGGGGTTGAAAGAGTGTCCACGCCTGCCAGGCAACAAGACGCCCGCACCCTGGGAAGACCGGCTACCGGGTCAGCGCCTGCGCTGCACCGCCTGTAAGCCCGGAGACCGGCCTGTTCCTAGTCGCAGTGCGCGCTGTGCCTCTGGCCAGCACGTGCTCTCTCAACTGTCTGCGGGGTGTGGACGGCGGTTCTTCGCGCGACCCCGTCTTGGGGGGTGACCGCGTGCAGTGCAGCCCCCGCATCAGGCAGTTAGCGCCTTTTGTTCAAATGACTGCAGTTCCTTTTCCGAAAAACCGGCTCCTGGCTGCCCAGCGGCTCTCTTCCTCCCTGCGCCTCGTTGGCAGCTCCTGTGTTCTGTGCCTGCCCGCCTTGGGCATCGCAGTGGCCCATGCCCAAGATGCCTCACTGCCCGAAGTGGTGGTGACCGACAAGAGCAGCGAGCCCAATGCGCTCCAGCTGCCTTCCACCTCGGCCAGCAAGCTGGCCGTACCGCTGCAGGACCTGCCGGCCAGCGTCAGCTCGGTCTCGGCCGTGCAGATCCAGGAGCGCGCCGACTATGAGGTGGTCGATGCCGTGGGCCGCAGCGTGGGCCTGAGCGCCAATGGCACCCCTGGCAATGGCGGGCTGTCGTTCTCCAGCCGGGGCTTTACCGGTGTCAACTCGGTGGGTGTGGCCGAAGACGGGCTGAGCCTGGGGGTTGCAGCCGGCACCGTGGCCTATCCCAATTCCAGCTGGGGCTATGAGCGCTTTGATGTGCTGCGCGGCCCCGCATCGCTGATGTACGGCAGCGGCACCATGGGCGCCACGGTGAACGCGGTGCGCAAGGAACCCAGCCGCACTACCTCGTCCGAAGTCTTGCTGGGCGCCGGCTCCCACGGCACCGCCCGTGCAGGCCTGGGCAGCACCGGCGCGCTGAGCGACAGCCTGAGCTACCGCCTGGATGTCTACGGTGATCGCAGCGATGGCGAACGCCAACTGGGCAACAGCGACAGCAAGAAGATCATGAGCGCCATCCGCTGGCAGGCGAGCAGCGATCTGCGCCTGGACCTGACGGCCGATGTCAGCGACCAGCGGCCCGAGCGCTACTTTGGCACCCCGGTGGTCGATGGCAAGCCGGTGGCGGCGCTGCGCGACCGCAATTTCAACTTTCTTGACAGCGACATCCACTACAAGGACCAGCGCTACAAATTGAAGGCCGAGTGGAACGTCAGCGAGGCGCTGGTGCTGCGCAACGAGACCTACCACATGAAGGCCGACCGCCACTGGAAGAACATCGAAGGCTATGACTACGATGCCAGCACGCGCATGGTTCACCGCTACGACTACCTGGAGATCGGCCACGACCTGGAACAAAGCGGCAACCGCCTGGGCACCGTGTTCAAGCCCGGCCAGCATGAGATTGCGATGGGCTGGGATGTATCGCAGGCCAAGTTCACCGCCCTCAACAGCTCGCCCTATACCGGTGAATCCGATGTGCCGCTGACTGGCGGCACCAGTGGCTACTGGGACAGCCCGGACCCTTACAAGCCGCGCATGACCTCGCGCATCCGCCAAAACGCCTTCTACCTGGAAGACGCCTGGAAGCTGGGCGAGCAGTGGCTGCTGATGGCCGGCCTGCGCCGTGACCTGTATGACTTTGACCGCATGGACCTGCTGAGCCAGGCCCGCTTTGACAAGACCTTGGGCGGCACCTCCTGGCGCCTGGGCCTCACGCACAAGCTGGACCAGAACACCAGCATCTATGCCCAGGTCAGCACCGGCCATGACCCAGTCAACAGCCTGCTGTCGCTGACCCAGTCGCAAACCGGCTTTACATTGAGCAAAGGCCGCCAGGTGGAAGTGGGCATCAAGCAGCAGCTGCCCAATGGCCAGGGCGAATGGACCCTGGCGGTCTTCGATATCCAGAAGAAGGACATCATCACGCGTGATCCGGACCGGCCAGCGCTGTCGATCCAGGGCGGCAAGCAGTCGTCCAAGGGGATCGAGCTGGCAGGCAGCTGGCGGGCCACCAAGGCCTGGCGCTTCGAGGGTAACCTGGCCTATGTGGATGCCCAGTTCGACGAGCTGCTCGAAGGCGCCACGGCCATTGACCGCGCTGGCAACCAGCCCGCCAATGTACCGCGCTACACGGCCAATGCCTGGGCCCATTACCAGACGGGCGATTGGCGCGCCTCGCTGGGCCTGCGCCATGTGGCCAGCCGCTACACCAGCAATGCCAATACCGCGCAGCTGCCCGCCTACACGGTGGCCGATGCGGTACTGGGCTGGAACCTGAACCGCAGCACCACCTTGAACCTGGTTGGCCGTAACCTGACCAACAAGCGCTATGCTGCATCGTCCTACGGCTCGCAATGGCTGATGGGTAACGGCCGCAGCTTTGAGCTGATGGCCCATCTGCGTTTCTGAGCAAGGCCCAGGCATGACACCACGCGCGTTTAGGTACTTTCAGCATGCGTTGGCGGCGGCGGCCGCCGTCGCGCTGCTGGGTTGTGACCAGCCCGCTGGGCAGGGCGCCACCGGCGGCACAGCACCGGCCACGGTGGCTGCTGCGCCTGCGGCCGATCCAGGCCTGCGGGCCACCCCTCTCGTGATCGATGTCTGCGGCCAGCCCCAGCGCTATGACCGGGTGCCCCAGCGCGCCATCACGCACGATGTGAACATCACCGAGATGTTCCTGTTTCTGGGCCTGGGGCCCAGGCTGGTCGGCTACTCGGGCATACCGTCGCGCAAGGAAATCAGCCCCGAGCTGATGACCCAGCTGGCCAAGGTGCCCAAGCTGTCGTCGCAGGACATGAACCTGGAAAACATGCTGGAGGCCCGCGCCGACTTCGTCTTTGGCGGCTGGAGCTATGGCTTTCGGCCGGGCGGGGTCACGCCCGAGCTGCTGGCCCAGCATGGCGTGGCCAGCTATGTGCTGTCCGAGTCCTGCATCCATGTGCAAAAGCGCGAGCGTGTGGCGCTGGGCGACACCTTGGCGGACCTGCGCAATGTGGCGCGCATCTTTGACATTGAGCCCCAGGCGCAGCCGCAGATCGCCAAGCTGCAGGCCTCAATCGACCAGCTGGCTGCGCAGATGCAAGGCAACACCCAGCACCCGCGCGTCTTTGTGTTTGACAGTGGCGAGAAGATTCCCACCACGGTGGGCGGCTTTGGCATGCCCCAGGCCATGATCGATGCGGCCGGCGGCAGCAATATCTTTGCCGACATCGCCAGCAACTGGCCCAAGGGCAACTGGGAGGATGTGATCACCCGCGACCCCGAGTGGATCATCATCATCGACTACGGCCGGCCCAGCGCCCAGGGCAAGATCGATTTTCTGCGCGCCAAGCCAGAGCTGGCAGGGGTGTCTGCGATCCGCGAGCAGCGCTTTTTTGTCATCAGCTATGCCGAAGCCACGCCAGGGCCGCGCAATGTGAACGTCGCGCAGCGCCTGGCGGCCGCCTTGCACCCGGATCGCCTGATCACCGTGGACCCCGTCCCCTGGCTGCCTGCAGCGGAGCCCAAGCCGTGAGCCATGCGCCGGGCTGCGACGGCCTGCATGAACGCCAGCGGCGCGCGCCCTGGTCCTTGGCGCTGTGCCTGATGCTGCTCTTGGCGCTGCTGCTGGCCAGCGCGCTGGCCGCCATCACCTGGGGCTCGGTATCGCTGCACGCGTCAACGGTGTGGTCCGTCGTCAGCCAGCAATTGCTGGGCGGCGGCTGGCAGGCCGATGCAGGGCAGGGCGGCATCAGCCAGCAGCATTACCAGATTGTCTGGATGGTGCGCATGCCCCGGGTGCTGCTGGCAGCGCTGGTGGGCGCCGGCTTGGCCGTAGTCGGCGTGGTGATGCAGGCGATGGTGCGCAACCCGCTGGCCGATCCTTATATGTTGGGTGTGTCCTCTGGCGCATCAGTGGGCGCCGTCTCGGTGCTGGCCTATGGCAGCCTGGCCATGGCCGGCATTTATGCGATCACCGCAGGCGCCTTTATTGGCGCGTTGCTGGCCACGGCCCTGGTCTATGCGCTGGCCCAGCAGCAGGGGCGCCTGCATGCGACCCGGCTGATCCTGAGCGGTGTGGCCATTGGCTACATGCTGATGGGGCTGACCAGCCTGATCACCTTGACCGCTGGCCAGCGCGAGCTGGCCAATGCGCTGTTGACCTGGACCCTGGGCAGCCTGGCCGCCACCCAGTGGAGCGCACTGGGCCTGCCCGCTGCCGTGCTGGGCCTGGGCTTGGTGTGGCTTTTGCTTTGTGCCCGCCAGCTCAACGCCTTGCTGATCGGCGACGAGGGCGCTGCCACCTTGGGGCTAAACACCGCCAGCCTGCGCCTGCAATTGTTCGTGGTGGTGTCCTTGCTGACGGGCACCATGGTGGCGGTGAGCGGTGCCATCGGCTTTGTCGGCTTGGTCATTCCCCATATCACGCGCATGCTGGTGGGCAGTGACCACCGCCGCGTGCTACCCGTCAGCGCATTGATGGGTGCGAGCTTTCTGGTGCTGGTCGATCTGGCCGCACGCACCTGGTTTTCGCCCAGCGAGCTGCCGGTGGGCGTCATCACCTCGCTGATAGGCGGGCCCTTCTTTATCTGGATGCTGTGGCGCCGCACCAGTGCGATGCCGGGAGGCAGCGCATGATGCTGACGGCCAGCAACCTGTCCTGGACCGCCGGCCACGGCGCCCAGGCCACGCAGATCGTGCGCCAGGCCAGCCTGCAGGTGGCGCAGGGCGAATGTGTCGGCCTGGTGGGCCCCAATGGCTGCGGCAAATCGACCTTGATGCGCATGCTCTACCGTGTGCTGCAGCCCCAGGCCGGTGGCCGCATAGAAATGCAAGGCCGCGACATCTGGCAGATGAGCGCCCGGCAGTTTGCGCAGCAGACTGCCGTACTGGGCCAGGAGACTGGCCTGGGCTTTGACTGCACGGTGCAGGAGCTGGTGATGATGGGCCGCTACCCGCACCAGTCGCGCTGGGCGAGGGACAGCGCCCAGGACAAGGCCGTTGTCAGCGCCTGCCTGGCGCAGGTGCGGGCCCGCAACCTGGCTGACCATCCGCTGTCATCGCTCTCGGGCGGCGAGCGCCAAAGGGTGCTGCTGGCCCGTGCGCTGGCCCAGCAGCCGCAGCTGCTGTTTCTGGACGAGCCCACCAACCACCTGGACATCCAGTTCCAGCTGGAGCTGCTCAGCCTGGTGCGCGCCTCGGGCTGCACCGTGCTGATCGTGGTGCATGACCTGAACCTGGCCGCGCAGTTCTGCGACCGCATCTATGTGATGCAGGCCGGCGCCATCGAAGCCGAAGGCACACCCGAGCAGGTGCTGACGCCTGCAACCATTGCACGCGTGTTCCAGGTCGAGGCGCTGGTGGACCGCCATCCGCGCCTGGACAAAGCCCGTGTCAGCTACTGGATGGACAAACCCCATGGCTAACCAACCCGATGCCTTGTTGCTGCTGGGCCGGGGCGGCCTGGGGTCGGCCGCCAAGAACGAATTGCAGGCTTTGCTGCAGGCCTGCCAGCAGGCAGACCCGGACCTGCCGATGCAGCTGGCGTTTGTGGACCGCAACCAGCCAGCCTTGCCCGAGGCGCTGGACAGCCTGCGCGCCGCGCTTGCGCCGGCCGATCTGGCGCAGCAGACCATCGTCATCCAGCCGACCATGGTGCCCGATGAGCCCGCGCTGCGGCGCTGGCTGCAAAAGGTCGCCAGGCGCTGGCTGGCCAGCCAGCCTGAGCATGCCCGGCCCCAGCTGGTATTTGCGCCGCCGCTGCTGCAGTGGGATGGCCTGGTGCCTGCCTTGCTGAACCACCTGGCGCTCGCCACCGCACAGCCCGATGTGGTGGCCGAGGAGGGCGAAGAGGGCTGGCAAACCGACCCGGTGGCCTGGAGTACGGTGCCCGCGCACCAGCGCCATGTGCTGTGGTGCATGGGGCCGCGCTGCGTGGCCAAAGGGGCTGCAGCGTTATGGCCTCGGCTGAGCCAGGCGGTGCAGGCCAGTGCGCCCCTCAAACAACAGTTGCAGCTGCTGCAGACCAGTTGCCAGTACCCCTGCAACCAGGGGCCGCTGATGATTGTCTATCCCGAAGGCGTCTGGTACGGCAACCTCGATGAAGACAGCCTGGTGCCGGTGCTCAAAAGTCATATCGAAGGCAGCGAGGCCTGTGCGGCGCACCGGGTGCATACGCTCCGCCTGCCTCCGCCCGACAACGATCCAGACCAATGAGCGCAGTGCGCTATTTGCACTGCAGCAGCGGATCGGCCGCAAAAATCTCCACCACCCAGTCGACAAAGGCACGGACCTTGGCGCTCAGGTGCGAGTTGGGCGGGTAGACCACATAGACCGGCAGCAGGGGCTGGGTCCACTCCGGCAGGATCTGTACCAGCTCACCGCTTTTCAGGTATTCACGCGCCTGGTAGCTGGTGATCTGTCCCACGCCCTGGCCGCTGAGCAGGCTGGTGGTATAGGCATTGGCTTCGTTCACGGCCAAGGTTGAGGGGTTGGTCATCTCGATGACCTCGCCGTTGTGCTGAAACTCCAGCGGATAGCGGCGCTGGGTCACTGGCGAGAAATAAATCACACTGTTGTGGCCGCTTTCCAGATCGCGCGGGTGCTGGGGCGTGCCGTGCTGCTGCAGATAGGCGGGCGAGGCCACCGTCGAAAACTCCAAATTGCCCACGCGGCGCGCCACCAGTGACTGGTCGCGCAACTCGCCGCCCCGGATCACGCAGTCCACATTGTCGGCAATCAGGTCCACGGTGCGGTCGGTCACGCCCAGGTCGATCTGGATATCGGGGTAGCGCGCCTGGAAGGACGCCAGCTGCGGAATGATCAAAAGCCGGGCGATCGAGGTGCCGACATCGACACGCAGGCGCCCGCGCGGTGTGGCCCGCACCTGGCTCATGCTGGCTTCGAGCTCGTCAAAATCGCTCAGCAGCCGCACGGCACGGTCGTAGTAGGCGGCGCCATCGGTGGTGACGGTCACGCGGCGGGTGGTGCGGTTGAGCAGTTTCACCCGCAGCCGGTCTTCCAGCGCCTGCACATGCTTGGTCACACTGGCCTTGGGCAGCTGCAGCGACGAGGCCGCAAGCGTGAACGTGCCCGACTCCACGACCCGCGCGAACACCCGCATTGCCTGTATCTGATCCATCTGCCTCTCCTTGCACTGTGCTTGCACTGTCGCGCACGCGCGCGCCAAACAAAGTAGGTGGATTCTCACACGCCAAAGATCATGCCATTGTTCCTGATTTGGAAATAGTGCGGCCATAATTTGCGGATTGATCGGTTGCAGCAACGCAACTACATTTACCCCATGCCTACTTTCCACCGGGCTAGCTTATGTCTGACACCACCGTAAAAACCCGTTCACCGGCTCCTGACTTCATCGACACCGTCGCTCCGACGGCGTCAGGCGAGTCGGTGGCCGTGCGCCTGTACGGTAGCAAGGGCAAGTCGGGCGAGCCTTCGCCCTTGGTGCTGCATTTTCATGGCGGCGCTTTTGTCGAAGGCGATCTGGACAGTGGCTGCACCGTGGCGGGTCTGCTGGCCTCAGCAGGTGCCCGTGTGGTGTCGGTGGCGTACCCGCTCTCGCCTGAGCATCCATTTCCGCGTCCATTGGAGATCGGATATGAAATGCTCCAGTGGAGCTACAAACATCGCACACGCCTTGCCGGCAAAGGTGCGCCGATGTATGTGGCTGGTGAGGAGGCGGGCGCCAACCTGGCTGCCGGCGTGTGCTTGATGGCGCGTGATCAACGCCATCCGCCGCTGGCAGGGCAGATCCTGCTCTCACCCATGCTCAATCCCTGCGCCGGCACGGCATCGCTTCGCGCTGCCAATGGCGATGCGACGGAATGCAAATGGGCCGAGGGCTGGAGCAAGTTCCTGGGCTGCACCTATGACGGCATCCATCCCTACGCCGTGCCTGCGATGGCACAGCGCCTGGCTGGGCTGCCGGCAACGCTCATCATGGTGGGCGATGAAGACCCGATGCACGACGAGGCACTGGCTTATGCCAGCCGCCTGCAGGCAGCCGGTCATCTGGTGCAGCAGCATGTATTCAAGGTCGCGCAACAGTGGCCCGATGCATTGCTCGAGCCCCGTGCTCCCGAGCCCTGTCCCTGTGCCGGGGCCGTGCTGGAACAACTGGCACTTTTCTTCGAGACATCCCGATGTCGGGCGCAAGCCTGATCCCCTGAACGAAGCGCAAAGCAAGAGCTGCGCCACTCTCCGGTAAAGCCCGGGGAGCGGCGGCGGGCGGCTGCGCCTTCACCACCCTTAAAAACGCTTTCTCGCAACGCATTGCCGGATGGGCAAGGATTTTCTGTCGGCTTTTGTAGCCGCAGGGGCATGCCGTTGCCGCAAGAAACCTCAAAAACGATTCACGCACACATCAGGACTTGGCCATGAGCAACAACAAAACTTCGACTTCCCCTCAACGCCGCTGGTGGACGGCCATCGGACTGGCAGCCGCCGTGGTGGCAGCAGGCGGCACCGCGCTGGGCTTGCAAAGCTCGCACGCCAACGCCCCGGCAGAGGCCGCAGCGCCGCCCGCAATGCCGGTCTCCGTCGCCCAGGTGCTGCAGCAGGACGTGCAGCTCTGGGATGAATTCTCCGGCCGGCTCGAAGCCGTGCAGCGCGTCGATGTGCGCCCCCGTGTGGCCGGCGCGCTGCAGGCGGTGCACTTCAAGGAAGGCGCCCTGGTCAAGGCAGGTGATCTGCTCTTCACAGTGGACCCAGCCCCTTATGCCGCCGAAGTAGATCGCGCCGAAGCCCAGGTGGTGGCGGCCAAGGCGCGCATGGGCTATTCGCAAAGCGAGGCAGAACGTGCTGCCCGCCTGTGGGAAGAGCGCGCGATTGCGCAAAAGGAACTGGACGAGCGCAGCAACGCCCGCCGCGAAGCAGATGCCAACCTGCGCGCCGCCCAGGCCGCACTGCAGACGGCCAAGCTCAACCTGGGCTACACCCAGGTGCGCGCGCCGGTGGCCGGTCGCATGGGCCGCATCGATGTGACCGTGGGCAACCTGGTCAGCGCCGGTGCCGGCGCGCCAGTGCTGACGACCTTGGTCTCCGTCAACCCCATGTACGCCAGCTTTGATGCCGACGAGCAGATCGTGACCAATGCGCTGCAAGGCCTGCGCCAGGGCAAGAGCGCCCGTGCGCTGATCGAGAGCATTCCCGTGCAGATGGGGGTGGGCACCAGCGGCGCCACCCCTTACAACGGCCACCTGCAGCTGATTGACAACCAGGTCGATGCGCGCAGCGGCACCGTGCGGGTACGTGCGGTGTTTGACAACGCCGATGGCGCGCTGATGGCCGGCCAGTTTGCCCGCGTGCGCATGGGCCAGCCCCACAGCCAGCAGGCGCTGCTGATCAACGAGCGCGCCGTGGGCACGGACCAGAGCAAGAAGTTTGTACTGGTGGTGGGCGAGGGCAACAAGGCCGAGTACCGCGAAGTGCAGCTGGGCGCGCCGTTTGAAGGCCTGCGCCTGGTGACCTCGGGCCTCAAGGCCGGCGAGCGCATTGTGGTCAACGGCTTGCAGCGCGTGCGGCCCGGCGCCGTGGTGGCCCCGCAGGATGTGCCCATGTCCAGCAAGTCCGAGCTCAAGAACGATGCGCAGCAGGCAGCCAACGATGGCTCCAAGCCCGCCGCCTAAACCGATAACAAAAAAACCAAGCGTATGAATTTATCCCGATTTTTCATCGACCGCCCGATCTTTGCGGGTGTGCTGTCGCTGCTGATCTTTCTGGCAGGGCTGATCGCCATGCGGGCCTTGCCCATCTCGGAGTACCCCGAGGTGGTGCCGCCCTCGGTGGTGGTGCGCGCCCAGTACCCCGGCGCCAACCCCAAGGTGATCGCCGAAACCGTGGCCACGCCACTGGAAGAATCCATCAACGGTGTGGAAGGCATGCTCTACATGGGCAGCCAGGCCACCACCGATGGCGTGATGACCCTGACCGTGACCTTCAAGCTGGGCACCGACCCGGACAAGGCGCAGCAGCTGGTGCAAAACCGCGTCTCGCAAGCCGAGCCGCGCCTGCCCGAAGAAGTGCGCCGCCTGGGCGTGACCACGGTCAAGAGCTCGCCGGACATCACCATGGTGGTCCATATGGTTTCGCCCAATGGCCGCTATGACATCGACTACCTGCGCAACTACGCCGTGCTCAACGTCAAGGACCGCCTCGCGCGCATCCAGGGCGTAGGCCAGGTGCAGATCTTTGGCGGTGGCGATTACTCGATGCGTGCCTGGCTGGACCCACAAAAGGTGGCCCAACGCGGCCTGTCGGCCAGCGATGTGGTGGCCGCCATCCGTGGCCAGAACGTGCAAGCCGCTGCCGGCGTCGTCGGTGCATCGCCCGGCCTGCCTGGCGTGGACACCCAGCTGTCGATCAATGCCCAGGGGCGCCTGTCCAGCACTGAAGAGTTTGGCGACATCATCGTCAAGACCGGCTCGGACGGTGCGGTGACGCGCCTGCGCGACATTGCCCGCCTGGAGCTGGGTGCGGCAGATTACTCGCTGCGCTCGCTGCTGAACAACGAACCGGCCGTCGGTATGGGCGTGTTCCAGGCTCCGGGCTCCAATGCGCTCGAGATCTCGGAAAACGTGCGCAACACCATGGCCGAGCTGCAAAAGAACATGCCTGAAGGCGTGGAATTCCGCATTGCCTATGACCCAACCCAGTTTGTGCGCGCCTCCATCGACTCGGTGATCCACACCCTGCTCGAAGCCATTGCGCTGGTCGTGGTGGTGGTGATTGTGTTCCTGCAAACCTGGCGCGCGTCCATCATTCCGCTGCTGGCCGTGCCGGTGTCGGTCGTGGGTACGTTTGCGGTGCTGCATCTGCTGGGCTTCTCGATCAATGCGCTCAGCCTCTTTGGCTTGGTGCTGGCCATCGGTATCGTTGTTGATGATGCGATCGTCGTGGTCGAAAACGTGGAGCGCAACATTGAAGCGGGGCTGAGCCCGCGCGAAGCCACCTACCAGGCGATGCGCGAAGTCTCGGGCCCCATCATTGCGATTGCGCTGGTGCTGGTGGCGGTGTTTGTGCCGCTGGCCTTTATCAGTGGTCTGACCGGCCAGTTCTACAAGCAGTTTGCGGTGACGATTGCCATCTCCACGGTGATCTCGGCCATCAACTCGCTGACCCTGTCGCCCGCGCTGGCTGCCTTGCTGCTCAAGGGCCATGACGAGCCCAAGGATGCGCTCACCCGTGGCATGGACCGCGTGCTCGGTGGCTTCTTCCGCCGCTTCAATGCCGTGTTCCACCGGGGCTCGGAAGCCTACAGTGGCGGCGTGCGCCGCGTGATTGGCCACAAGGCTGGCATGTTTGTGGTCTACCTGGCGCTGGTCGGTGCCACCTGGGGCCTGTTCCATATGGTGCCCGGCGGCTTTGTGCCCGCGCAGGACAAGCAGTACCTGGTCGGTTTTGCCCAGTTGCCCGATGGCGCAACCCTGGACCGCACCGAAGACGTGATCAAGCGCATGGGCGATATCGTCAAAGAGAACCCCAATGTGCAGGACGCCATCGCCTTCCCCGGTCTGTCGATCAATGGTTTCACCAACAGCTCGAACTCCGGCATCGTGTTTGTCTCGCTCAAGCCCTTTGCCGAGCGCACCCGCGCCGACCAAAGCGGTGGCGCCGTGGCCGGCCAGCTGAACCAGGCCTTTGGCCAGATCCAGGACGCCTTTATCGCCATGTTCCCGCCGCCACCGGTGTCGGGCCTGGGCACCACGGGCGGCTTCAAGCTGCAGATCGAGGACCGGGCCTCGCTCGGCTACGAAGCGATGGACGGCGCGGTCAAGGCTTTCATGGCCAAGGCCTACCAGACGCCGGAACTGACCGGCATCTTCTCGAGCTGGCAGGTCAATGTGCCCCAGCTCTATGCCGATATCGACCGCACCAAGGCGCGCCAGCTCGGTGTGCCGGTGACCGACATCTTCGAGACGCTGCAGATCTACCTGGGCAGCCTGTACGCCAATGACTTCAACCAGTTTGGCCGCACCTACAGCGTGCGGGTGCAGGCGGATGCGGGCTTCCGTGCCCGTGCCGAAGATGTGGGCGCCTTGAAGGTGCGCTCGACCACCGGTGAGATGGTGCCGCTGTCGGCGCTGATGAAGCTCGAGCCCAGCTTTGGCCCTGAGCGTGCGATGCGCTACAACGGCTTCCTGTCGGCCGACGTCAATGGCGGCCCAGCCCCCGGTTTCTCATCGGGCCAGGCGCGCGAAGCGGTAGAGCGCATTGCTCGCGAGACTTTGCCCCAGGGCATTGGTTTTGAATGGACGGAGCTGACCTACCAGGAAATCCTGGCAGGCAATTCGGCAGCGCTCGTCTTCCCGTTGGCGATCTTGCTGGTGTTCCTGGTGCTCGCTGCGCAGTATGAAAGCCTGACCCTGCCATTGGCCATTGTGCTGATCGTGCCGATGGGGCTGCTCGCTGCAATGACCGGCGTCTGGCTCTCGCATGGTGACAACAATGTGTTCACCCAGATCGGCTTGGTGGTGCTGGTGGGCCTATCGGCGAAGAACGCCATCTTGATTGTGGAGTTTGCCCGTGAGTTGGAGTTTGCCGGGCGTTCACCGATCCAAGCGGCGATCGAGGCCAGCCGACTGCGTCTGCGCCCCATCCTGATGACCTCGATGGCCTTCATCATGGGCGTGCTGCCCCTCGTTCTGTCCAAGGGTGCCGGCGCCGAGATGCGCAGCGCCATGGGTGTGGCGGTGTTTGCCGGGATGATTGGTGTGACCGCCTTTGGTCTCTTCCTGACCCCCGTGTTCTATGTGCTGCTGCGCAAGCTGGCAGGCAACCGCCCGCTCAAGCAACACGGCGCCCATGTGGCCCCGATCACGGCGCCCGTGCCAGCCCCCGTGCATGGCGCAGGCTCGGGCCAACCCATCTTGGCCGCGGCGCGCGGACATGACGAATAAGAGAAGAACAACATGCAAAAAATGACCATGTTTACCCATGCCAACGCCGGGCGTGGCCCGGTGGGCCAAAGCCTGCGCCGCGCACTGGCCCCGCTGCGCTTGAAACTGCTTACGCCGCTGGCAGCGGCCCTGCTGCTGGCCGGTTGCGCCACCGCGCTGCCACCGGCGGTGCAAAACGCTGGCGTGCCGGTGCCCGCCGCCTTCAGCACACCGCAGGACCAGGCCTCCTGGACCACGGCTGCCCCGGCCGAGGCCCAGCCCCGTGGCGCCTGGTGGCTCGCCTTTGGCGATGCAGAGCTGACCCAACTGGTCGAGCGCGCAGCGGACGCCAACACCGATGTGCAGACGGCCGCAGCCCGCCTGGCAGAGGCGCGGGCGCTGCTGCGCTCGGCCGATGCCCAGCGCATGCCGCAGGTCGGTGTCTCTGGCGGAGCGGCGCGCCAGGCCGGTGCCAACACCAGCAACGGCCTGCAGCCTGCCACCTTGGTGACGGCTGGCCTCAACCTGTCCTACGAGGTCGATCTGTTTGGCCGCCTGTCGCAGGCCAGCCAGGCCGCGCAGCTGGATGCCGAGGCGCGCGCCGCCTTGCTGCAAAGCACGCGGCTGATGGTGCAGTCCGATGTGGCGCAGACCTATCTGCAGCTGCGCGCGCTGCAAACCGAGCAGCAGCTGGTGCAGCAAAGCCTGTCTGCCTACCGCGACACCTTGCGGTTGATCCAGCGCCGCTTTGACGCCGGCGATGCCGCCGAGCTGGAGGTGGTGCGCATGCAAAGCGAGGTGTCCGCGACCGAATCCGAGGCCCTGGCCCTGGAACGCCAGCAGGCGACTTTGAGCAATGCGCTGGCGGTGCTGGTCGGCGAGGTGGCTACCGGCTTTAAGCTGCCCGCCGCCCAGGGCGAGGTGCGTCTGCCGGTGATCCCGGCTGGCGTTCCCGGCACCGTGCTGGCACGCCGGCCCGATGTGTCTGCCGCGCAAGCCAGCGTGCTGGCGGCCCAGGCCCGCGTGGGCGTGGCGCAAGCGGCCTGGTTCCCGGCCATCACCCTGACCGGCAATGGCGGCTTTGCATCGCCCGACCTGGGCGACCTGTTCAAGTGGTCGGCCCGCTCCTGGGGCCTGGGCGCACTGCTGTCGCTGCCGCTGTTTGACGGCGGCCAGCGCGAAGCGCAGGAAGAGGGCGCCAAGGCCCGGCTGGAAGCCGCAGTGGCCGCCCAACGCGGCCAGGTGCTGGGTGCCTTTCGCGAGGTGGAAGACCAGCTGAGCAGCCTGCGCCTGCTGCAAGGCCAGGCCAGCGTGCTGGGCCAGGCGGTGCAGTCGGCCGAGCGTGCCACCCACCTCTCCGATGTGCGCTACCGCAACGGCCTGGTCAGCCAGCTGGAGCTGCTGGACGCCCGCCGCAACGAACTGCGCAACCGCCGCCAGGCGCTGCAGGTACGCACCGCCCAGTACACGGCCACCATTGCGCTGATTCGCGCACTGGGCGGCAGCTGGGACAGCGCGCCACTGGCTGCGAACGGCGCGGCCAGCGCCAAGGCAGCAGGCTAAGCGGCTGTCGCCACCGGCCAGCAGCCGGGCTGCGTTGCCGCAGCGCGGCTGGGGCCTGTGGCGCAAATCGCACGGCATGACACCCAGCTTGTGCAGCGCGACGAGAAGATCAGTTCTGATTTCTCCAAACGCGCTCAAAAATCGGGTTACAATAGATGCTTAGTCGGAGCGTAGCGCAGCCTGGTAGCGCATCTGCTTTGGGAGCAGAGGGTCGTGAGTTCGAATCCCACCGCTCC